>CAYSOD010000012.1:0-7713 GCA_964432385.1 uncultured Rubrivivax sp. | reverse complement strand
CCGCAGAGCCACCTGGGCGAAATCTCCAGGCTGGTCCCATGCAGTGAGCAGGCCACGAGCGAGGTCTCGCACACTCGCGTTCAGCCGGTTCACCTCGGCATCGATGGACACGTCTTCGCTGCGCGAGCGCACGCCATGCATGCGGTACAGACGCGCCGAGGCCGATTCAATCCCGTCCATCAGGGCTCCCGGTGTGCGCCGCCCAAGAAGCGCCCAGAGCGCCCATCGCCCCGTCGGGCGCGAGCGCCACGCTCTGAGATGCTGCCGTGCCCGCTGGGCTCACTTCTGCCGCAATCCGGCCGCGTCGACCGTCTTGCGCCACAACTCGATATCGCTGCGCAGCAAGGCGTTGAGCTCTTCAGGGGTGGAGTGGGCGGCTGAGGCTCCCGCGTTTTTCAGGAAGGCCAGGAACTCCGGGTCCTTCAGTGCTTCGCGCACCAGACCGTTGAGCCGGTTACGGATGTCGGCGGGCAGGCCTGCCGGGCCGAACAGGCCCCACCACACGTCCACCGCGTAGTCGATGCCCGACTCCCTGACGGTGGGCACGTTGGGCATGTCGGCAGCACGCCTGGCAGAGGTGATGGCCAGCATGGGCAGCTTCTCCGTCACCGTTCCCCGGATCGAGGCCACCGTCGTCACCACGAGGTCGATACGGCCAGCCACCAGGTCCAACTGAGCCGGCGCGATGCCCTTGTAGTTCACGCCTGTCATCTTGATGCCGGTCACCAGGTTGAACAACTCGGTGGCCAGCTGGGTGCTGTCGCCCAGACCCGCACTGCCGTAATTCATCTTGTCAGGGTTGGCTTTTGCGTAAGCGACCAACTCCGTCACGTTCTTCGCGGGAAAGCCCTCTCGCACCATGAACACGAACGGAGCGGCCGCCACACGCGCAATGCCATCGAAGGCGGTTGCAGCGTCGTAGGGGGGCTGCTGCACCGCCGCGGTGGTGGCCAGCGAGCCCGACACGAACATGAGCGTGTGGCCATCGGGCGCCGAGCGCGCCACATGGGTCGCGCCCACCACCGAGCCAGCGCCTGCACGGTTCTCCACAATGACCTGCTGGCCCAGTTCCTTGGACAGCCGCTGCGCCAGCGCGCGGCCGATGACATCGTTGCTGCCCCCCGGTGCGAAGGGCACGATGAGGGCGATGGGCTTGGAGGGCCACTTTGGGGCTCCCTGTGCCCAAGCTGAGCCGCCAGCCAGAAGGCAGCCTAACCAAAGACACAAGGCCCGCAGTGCCGGGCGTCGTGACAACATGGACCACATGGGTTGATCTCCTTCAGTCAAACATGCAGGTTGGCCAGGGTGCGCGAAGGCGAGACGCAGCGCACCGTCGTTCAATTCGAGCTCAGGTTTCGTTCGGCCACGAGCTTCTTCCACTTCGCGATTTCCTCGAAGTAGTAGGTTGCAAACTCGGCCGGGTTGTAGGTGCCGGGCTCGGCGCCCTCCTGCGCCAGCAGCTTGCGGATCTCCGGCTGCTCGTTCGCGCTGCGGATGGCCTGATTCAGGCGCTCCACCAACGGCTTGGGCGTGCCGCCCGGGGCAAAGACGCCCCACCATCCTTCGGCACGGTACCCCGGTACGGTCTGGGCGATGGTGGGCAGGTCGGGATAGAACTTCGAGCGCTCGGTGGAGCCCACGGCGACCGCCTTCACCAAGCCGGCCTTGATCTGTTCGCCCACAGAGGCTGGCGTGGTGATCAGCAACTGGATGTTGCCCGAGATGAGGTCCATCACAGCCCCGCTGATGCCCTTGTAGGGGATGTGCACAGCCTGGGTGCCGGCCATGGAGTGAAACAACTCGGTGGAAATGTGGTTGAGGCCGCCCACCCCCGATGAGCCGTAGGACAGCCTGGACTTGGGGTCGCGGGCCGCCGTGACGAACTTGGCCACGGAGTTGAATGGGCTGTTGCTGGCCACGACAAAAATCATGGCGCTCCTGGCCATCAGCGCCACAGGCACGAACGACTTGTTCATGTCGTAAGGCAGCTTGGGCGTCATGGCCGCATTGGTGGTGAAGGAGTTGGAGCTGAACAGCAGGACCGACCCGTCAGGCTCGGCACGCGACACGAATTCCGCCCCGATGCTGCCCCCCGCACCGGGCTTGTTCTCCACGATGACGGTGGTGCCGAGCAGGGGTGCCAGACGCTGCGCCAGCGCGCGCGCGAACAGATCGTTGCTCGCGCCTGGCGAGAAGGGCACCACGAGCTTGATCAACTTGGGGACCGCTGCATCCTGGGACCAGGCTGCAGTGCCCACGCCTGCCCACCCCGCCAGCGCTGCCAGGCCTTTGGTGAATGCGCGCCTGTGGGGATCCAATGACATGGTGGGGTCTCCGGGTGGGTCGGTGGGGATGGAGATGCAGCGTCGTGCCAATGACAGTGAGATTCAACCCTTGCGGCTGTAGCGGTCAGCCCGGGCCACGAGTTCACGGGCGCGGTCGATCAGCGGCCCATCGATGAGTTGATCGTCGACGGTGAAAGCGCCCACACCCGCCTCCAGTTGCCTGTGCGCAGCCTCCACCACCCGTCGGGCGTGGGCCACGGCCTGCGCGCTGGGCAAGAAGCAACGGTTGGCAGGTTCGATTTGTGTCGGGTGGATGCAACTCTTGCCGGTGAAGCCCAGGCGCGCAGCGGCCAGCGCACTGCGCTCGAATCCTTCCAGATCGCGGACGTTGGTGAATGCGCCGTCATAGGCCGCCACGCCAGCCTCGGCAGCGGCCACCCTCACCTGCATGCGCACCCATTGGCTGAACTCGTGGTCAGTGGGGTCAGCGCCCATGGGCCCGAAGAGGTCTCCATAGCCGATCTGCAGTCCCGTTACCCGCTGGTGCGCGCACGCGATGCTGGCGGCCAATCTCAGGCCGCGAGGCGACTCGATATTGACCAGCACACCCACTGGGCGCTGCAGACCGCGCTCAGTCTCGAGCACCCGCAACCATTCGCAAAGTTCGATGACTGTCTGCGGATCTTCCACCATAGGCAGGTTGATGACGTCCAGTCCCGGCCCGAGGATGGCCATCACATCATCTCTGACGTGGTGGGTGCTCCAGGCGTTCACCCTGACGATGATGGTCTTGTCTGCCTTGACGCAAGCCTCGGACTGCAGAAACTCTTGCAGGGCCTTGCGCGCCCTGGGCTTCTGCCCCTCTTCCACCGCATCTTCGAGATCGAAAGACAAGGCATCAGCGGCGCTGCTCAAGGCCTTGCCGAACAACTCGGCGCGACTGGCGGGTACGAAAAGTTTGCTGCGCATGGGGCGATACTCGAACGACATGATCCCATGATCACACGACCATGAAGATGCATTCCAAGCCGTGGAAACCCGAAGCCATCGGCCCCCTCAACGGCGTACGCGTGCTGGACCTGGCCCGCGTGGCGGCCGGCAACATGCTCAGCCTGCAGCTTGCCGACATGGGCGCTGACGTCGTGAAGTTCGAGCCACCCACCGGCGACACCCTGCGCGGGGTGAAGGTGTCTGGCATCGAGACCTATTGGAAGGTGTACGCGCGCAACAAGAGAAGCGTGTGCGTCGACTTCAAGCAGCCAGAGACGATTGAACTCCTCAAGACGCTGGTGCTGCAGGCCGATGTGCTGCTGGAGAGCTTCCGCCCCGGCGTGATGGAGGACATGGGCCTGGGCCCCGAGGTGCTGCTGGGTCTGAACCCGAAACTGGTCATCGGCCGCATCTCAGGCTGGGGCCACACGGGCCCACACCGCAGCCGACCGGGCTTTGGAACGCTGGCCGAAGGCTACTCGGGCCTGGCCGCCATCAGCGGATTTGCCGACCGCGAACCCTTGCTGCCGGCCATCTTTCTGGCCGACATGACCACCGGGCTGTACGGCGCCTACGCGATCATGGTGGCCCTGTGGAATGTGAAGGTCAACGGCGGCAGTGGTCAGGCGGTAGAAATGGCGTTGATTGATTCGATGGTGTCCATCCTGGGCCCGCAGGCGGTCAACTATCAGCTCACCGGGAAGGTCAAACCCCGCACTGGCAGCCGGTCCACCACCAATTCGCCCCGCAATGTCTACCCCACTGCCGACGGCAAGTGGATGGCGCTTTCGGCCTCCACCCAGCGCACGGCGGCACGGCTGTTCAAGGTGATCGGCCGAGATGACATGAACAGCGACCCTCGCTTCATCAACAACGCAGCCCGGTTGCAGCACGTGGCTGAGGTTGACGAGGCGGTGGGCGGTTTCATCAAGCAGCGCACGCTGCAGGAGAACCTGGAGATCTTTGAGCGAGAGCAGATCACCGTGGGCCCCGTGTACGACGCCGCCGACCTGGCAGCCGATCCCTACGCCATGGAACGTGAAGTGCTGGTGATGGTGGACGACCCGGAGCTCGGGCCCATTCCCATGCACAACGTCGTACCCCGCATGACCGGCACGCCGGGCGCCTTCCGTCGCCCTGCCCCGCGCCTGGGTCAGCACACGCGAGAGATCCTCGAGCCGGTGCTCGGGCCGCAGCGCTACGCCGATCTGCTCGCGCGGGGCATCGTGGCCGAGGACATCGTGCCGCCCAAGTCTGCTGCCTCTGCATCGGCCAAGGGTGCTGGCCCTTGACGCGCGCAGGCTCGTTGTCTTTCAATCACTGACCAAGGATGCTGGTGGCCGGCAAGCGGTTCCAGCATGGACAACAGGAAACCCATCATGAGCATCGAAGGCTTTCCACTTCAATCACCCGCGGTCTGGAAGGGCCCACAGCTCGATTGGACGGCCCACGGCCTGCATCAGTTGAACAACGCTGAACTGCATGACATTCACTGCGGCCTGCAGCACTTGAAATCGTTGGGTGAACTCGACCTTCCCGACATCACGCCGCAGACCTTCCCGCTGGGCCTCATGGGTGACTTCATGCGCCGCCTGCCGCACCGGCTGGCCACGGGTGTCGGCTTCCTGATGGTGCGCGGGCTGCCACGGGCCGACTACAGCGACGACGACATGTTGCGCATCTACGTGGGGCTGGGGAGCTACATCAGCCGACCCATGGTGCAGTCCTACCTGGGTGACCTCATCGGCCACGTGGTGGACGTCAGCGATGTGGAGCCCAAGTCACGCGGCTACCGCAAGGGCGGCGGCCAGCTCATGCACACCGACTCCTGCGACATCATCGGCCTCATGTGCCTGCGCACCGCACTGGAAGGTGGTGAGAGCCGCATCTCCAGTGCCCTGGCGGTCTTCAATGACATCGCCGAGAAGCGCCCTGACGTGCTGCAGATCCTCGAACAGGGCTTGCACCTCAAACGTGCCGACGAAGACGGGCGTCACGCGACCAGCACCTACAGTGCCGGCCGGGTGCCCTTCATCACCCGCAGTGCCGGTCAGCCGATCTGCTATCTGCCCACCGGGTACGCCCGGCTGGCCGAGAAGAGCGGCCAGCGCCCTTACACGCCCGAGGAATCCGAGGCGCTGTACCACGTGCGCAAAGTGTCGGCTTCACCCGACTTCTTCTTGGACATGGGGTTCAAGGAAGGTGACATCCAGTTCCTCAACAACCGCGTCATCGTGCACGGTCGCACCGACTACAAAGATGCGCAGAAGATCTCGGAGCGACGGCATTTGTTGCGCATGTGGCTGTCGGCACACGAGTGGCCATCCATGCCCGAGGAACAGGTCTTTCACAAGCCCGAAGACCACCGCCTGTGGGCGCGCAACCGCGTGCCTTTCAGCGAATTCCCTTCACATCACGACGAACGCCTGGAGCGCCTGCGTACCCAGCAGGTGGGGGTTCTGGACTGACCTCAGCAGCTTGGGAGACTGCCGGGCCACGGGCTGGCCCACCCGGCCCACCCCATGAAGCCCGAAAACGCCGGGCGCTCGACCTACCGGTGCGCAGCGTCCGCCAAGAGCTCCGGGGCCTACCCCTCATTCACCAGCACCACCTTGCCCAGCACTTTTCGTGAGCCCATGCGGGCGTAGGCGTCGCGCACCTGGCTCATGGGCAGCACGCTGTCGATGGCGGGCTTGACCTTGCCTTCGGCGTACCAGGCGAAGAGCTGGCGGATGTCGGCCTGGGCTGCTTTGGGCTCGCGCTTGAGGAAGTCGCCCCAGAACACGCCCACGACCGCCGCGCCCTTGAGCAGAGCCAAGTTCCAGGGTAGCGCGGGGATGGCGCCACCGGCAAAGCCCACCACCAGGTAGCGGCCGCGCCAGGCGATGGAGCGGAAGGCCGGCTCGGCCAGGGCGCCGCCCACGGGGTCGTAGATCACGTCGGGGCCGCGGCCACCGGTCAGCGTCTTGAGCGCGGCGCGCAGGTCATCACGGCCGTAGTCGATGGTCTCGTCGGCACCCAGGGTGCGGCAGAACGCGCACTTCTCAGGCGTAGAGGCCGCGGCAATCACCTTGGCGCCCGCCGCCTTGGCGATCTGCACCGCCGCCGAGCCCACGCCACCCGCCGCGCCCAGCACCAGCACCGTCTCGCCGGCCTTCAGCGCCCCGCGGTCCATCAAGGCGTGCAGCGAGGTGCCGTAGGTGAAGAGAAAAGCCGCCGCATCCGTGAACGGGATGCCAGGCGGCAGTGGCACCGCCTGGCGGGCCTCCACCAGCGCGTGGGTGCCAAAGCCCCCATGGCCCGCGCAGGCCACGCGATCGCCCGCGCGCAGGTGTGTCACACCCTCGCCCACGGCCTCCACCACGCCGGCGTACTCGGAGCCCGGCACAAAGGGCAGCTCGGGGCGGAACTGGTACTTGCCTTCCACGATCAGCAGGTCCGGGAAGTTCAGGCTCGCCGCCGCCACCTTCACGCGCGCCTGGCCTGGGCCGGGCTCGGTCTGGGGGATGGGGCCCCAACGCAGATCGTTCACGCCCGTCAGGGTTTCGCAGCGCCAGCCTTGCATGGTCAGGGTTCCTTGTGTGTGAGGGTTTCAGGGATGTGGGAGGGGAAGCAGAGACTCCAGCGGCGTCACCACCAGCGCTCAAGCGTCACGAGTGTCAAGAACCAGCCGCGCCGCAGCCAGGTCTTCCAAGGCCGTGCCGACCGACTTGAAAAGGGTGATGTCCTGGGGCGTGCGGCGGCCCACGCATTCGCCACGCAGCAACTGGGCCAGCTCGCCCACGATCGCATCGGAGGTGATGACGCCGCGCTGCAGCGGCTGCACCACGTCACCGGCTTCGGCGCCGGCACCCGCGTGGGTGTCCACCACGATGCGGGCGCGGGCCACGGCCTCGTCATCCGCCTCGCGCATGTCGCGGCGAAAGCCGCCCACCAGGTCCAGATGGGTACCCGGGGCCAGCCACCCACCCCGCACGATGGGCTCGGTGGACGTGGTGGCGCAGCTGATGAGCCGAGCCACGCGCACGGCGGCTTCGAGATCAGGGGCGGCCTGTGCCGGCAAGCCCTCAGACGCCAACTCGGCCGCCAGGGTCTGAGCCGCCTCGGCGCGCCGGCCCCAGACCAGCACGCGCCGCAATCCCGGGCGCAGCGCCACGTGCGCGCGCGCCATCCATGCGGCGAGGCGCCCGGTGCCCACCACGAGCAGGGTCTCCACATCAGGCAAGGCCAGTTGGCGTGCTGCCAGCGCAGACGTGGCCGCCGTGCGGCGCAGGGTCAGCGCCTCACCGTCCAGCACGGCCAGGGGATGGCCAGTAGCCCGGTCCAGGGCCATCACCGTGGCTTCCACGGTGGACGGCGCCCCGGGAATCACCGTCACCAGCTTGGTGATCAGCAGGCGGTCGTCCCAGGCGGGCATGAGCAGCAGCGTGTCGGTCGG
>CAYSOD010000011.1:11288-22802 GCA_964432385.1 uncultured Rubrivivax sp. | reverse complement strand
ACCCACGATCACAGCCACGGCCCTGACGGCCACCATCACCCCCACCCCCACCCCCACGACTGACACCATGACCATCGACGCCGTACCCGCTGTGCAGGCCCTGGGGCCCGGCCTGCTGCCTTCGCTGCTGCTGGTGGCCGTGATGGGCTTCCGGCACGGTTTCGACGCTGACCACATCGCCGTGGTGGACGGCATGACCCGGGCGCGACAGTTGCACCGCTCCTACTGGTCTTCGCGCCTGGTGGGCCTGCAGTTTGCAGCCGGGCACAGCCTGATGATCTTGCTCGCGTCGCTGTTTTTCTTTGCCCATCGCGCCGTGGTGCCGCCCTGGCTGGACGGGCTGGGCCTGGCCGTGTCGGTCGTGTTTTTGCTGGTCATTGCCGTCACCAATGGCGCCCATGCGCTGTCAGACCGTCAGGCCGAGCGGCGGCCCCTGGGCCCCATGGCGGCGCTGATCTTCCGTGCCACAGGTGGGCGCCTGCATCCGGCCTTGGTCGGGGTGGCGTTCGCACTGTCCTTCGACTCCATGGCGCAGGCCGCCTTCTTCGCAGCGCGCGGGGGCGAACTGGCCGGCCTCACGGCTGTGGTGCTGATGGCCGCGCTGTTCGGCCTGGGGATGATGGTGGCCGATGCCGTCAACGGCGGCCTGCTGGCCTGGTGCGCCGGCCGCAGCGACCAGGCGGCCCGTCGGGCCAGCCGCGTGTCCAGCGCCTTCGTGGCCTTCATCGCCCTGGCCACGGCCGCTGCGGCCCTGGCGCGTGAAGCCCATGCAGGCTTTGCCGACCTGTGGGAGCAAGGTGGGGTCTGGGTCGGGGTGAGCCTGATGGTGTTGAGCCTGCTCGTCTACACCGTGCTGACCGCCGTGTTCATCGCCAGGCAAAAGGCGCGTTCCTCAGCCACGCTGGCCTGAGGTCGACCCATCGGGGCAGGCGCTGCGATCCCGCCACGCGTCTGCGGTCCTTGCACCTGGCCTGACTGCCGTGAGCCCTCCGCTTGTGACGCCCTCGCCGCCTGAGGGGGCGCCTGCGCTTGCCACGGCCACTCAGGTCCCGCGTTCGTGCTGGGAGCTGTTCTGCGCTTTCACCCAGATCGCAGTGCAGAGCTTTGGCGGTGCGCTGGCCATGATGGAGCGCGTCATCGTGCAGCAGCGCCGCTGGATGACGCCGCAGGACTTCTTGGGGGTGTACGCCATCAGCCAGGTGATGCCCGGGCCCACGGGCATTTCGTTTTGCGTGCTGCTGGGTGACCGCCACTTCGGCCTTCGAGGCGCTGCGGCGGCCCTGGCCGGCTTTGTCGGCGTGCCTGCTGCCATCGTGCTGGTGGTGGTGGCGCTGTTCAGCCACTTCCAGCATCTGCCGTGGGTCCAGGGGGCCCTGCACGGCATGGGAGCGGCCAGCGTAGGGCTCATCGTCCACACCGCCTTGCGCATGGCCCGCACCCTCCAAGGTCAACGCATCGCCATCCTCATCGCGCTGGGGGCCTTTGGCGCAGTGGCCTTCGCCCACTGGCCGGTCAGCTCCGTGGTGCTCAGCTTTGGCGTGGGGTCCGTGCTGTGGGCCTGGCGTGGGCTGGGCGCGCCCGCCCAGCCGGCGAGCGGCCAGGAGTGAGGCCATGAGCGCCGAGTCCTTGCTGGGCCTGTTCGTGCACTTTCTGTCGCTGGCCCTGTTTGCCACGGGCGGTGCCATCGCCCTGGCCTCGGACATGCACCGTTACGTGGTGGACCAGCATGGCTACATCACCCACACCGACTTCGTGAACTCCATCGCCCTGGCGCAGGCGTCCCCTGGCCCCAACCTGCTGTACGTCACGGTCATGGGCTGGTACATCGCAGGGCTGCCTGGGGCCCTGGTGACCACGCTGGGCCTGACGCTGCCGGCCTTCGTCATCCCGCTGGTCATCTCCAAGCTCAGTCGCACGCCGCAGTTCGCACGCCTCATCCGGGCCCTGCAGCGCGGTCTGTCGCCCGTGGCGCTGGGTCTGATGGGGGCCAGTTGCTACCTGCTCGTGAGCCAAAGCCCCGGCGGCTGGAAGGGGCCGGCCATCATCGTGGTGACTTTCGGACTGCTGTCCGTCACCCGCGTGCCGCCGGTGCTGCTGATCATGGTGGCCGGCGCGGTGGGCGCCGTCATCCCCTGGTGAGGGTTGACGATGACTTGCGAGGTGACCGTGATTGCCGCAAGCTTGCGCCTGAAGTGAACCGGCAGCGCGTCAGCATCGTCGAGGAGTCCCGCATGCACTCAAGATTTTCGCAGCCTGCGGGCCCCTTGCGGACCGGTGCGTGGGCTCTGGTGGGGTCGGTGCTCAGCCTCTTGATGGCCAGCCTTCCCTGCGCGGCCGCGTCGGACGCGGTGCAGCGTGGCAAGGAGCTTTACCTGCTGAACGGCTGCCACAGCTGCCACGGCACCGTGGGGCAGGGGGGTGAGCGCAGTGGGGCGCCCAAGCTCGCGCCTGAGCCTTATCCGTTCGAGGCCTTCAAGGTGCTGATCCGCACGCCGCGCGAACAGATGCCGCGCTTTGACGCCAAGTTTGTGAGCGACGAGCAGTTACAGGCCATCCATCAGTACCTCGCCTCGCTGCCCAAAGGCCTGGCGGCGCGGGACATCCCGGTGCTTCAGTCGCTGCCCCGCTGAGGCCAGGTAGCCAGTCCTGCGCATTCAACGCGGCTGGCACACGGCGTCCACCAGGGCCGGTCGGCCGCTCTTCACCACGGCCAGCGCCCGCTGCAACGCAGGCTTGAGCTGCGCCGGATCGCTGACCGGCCCTTCGGCCCACACCCCGTGTGCTTGCGCCAGCTTGGCGTAGTCGATGGCAGGGCGGTCGATCTCGTTGCCGATCAGGGCACGGTCCGGGCGCCGCCCGTGCAGCGCCGCCATGCGCTGCAGATGCATCACCTCCTGGTAGTAGCCTCGGTTGTTGTGCATCACCATCAGCAGAGGGATCTGATGGTGTGCAGCCGTCCACAGCACGCCGGGGGCGTACATGAGGTCGCCGTCGGGCTGGAAGGTCACGCTGAACAGGCCCTTGTCGCGGTTGGCCAGCGCCGCGCCGATCGACGCAGGTGCCCCATAGCCCACGCCCTGCCCGCCGGAGCCACCCAGCATCTGGTGGTGCTTCGTGGCCGGCCACAGGCTGCGCGCCCAGGGGATGCGGTCGCTCACCACCAGCGACCAGGGCTCGCCCTTGATCACGTCCCAAGTCTCCAGGGCCAGGCGCGCGGTAGTGATGGGTGAGGCGTCCCATCCCCGCGCCGCGGCCTCGCGTGACTGCGCCTTGGCGCGTCGGGCCTCTTCGCCCAGCTTGGCAGCACGTTCCTGGGCCGTCCGCTGGCGCTCGCCGCTCATCAGCAGCGCCACCTGCTCGATCAGGACGGGCAGGCTGGCCTGGGCGTCCCCGTTGATGGACAGGTCTGCCGGCATGTAGCGCTGGAAGTCCTGGTAGTTGGACCGGATGTAGACGTCCTGCATGGACAGGTTGATGATCTTCACGCCCTTGCGCGCGGCGTAGCGCTTGATCTTGAATGGGTCGCTGAAGGTGTTGAACTGACCCCAGGGGTCGGCCACTTCCAGCAGCAGCACCACGTCTGCCTCGCGCATCAAGGCGCGGCGCCGGTCGCTGTGGCACAGCGGGTGCTGGTTGGGGAAGTTCATTCGCCCGCCCATGTCCACCACGGCGGCGCCCAGCTTCTCCGCCAGCACGACCAGGCGGTCCATGCCACCCTGGTCACGTGCCATGCGGTCGGCGACGATGACTGGGAACTTGGCCTCGGCCAGCCAGCGGGCGGCCTCGGCCAGCGCGCCCTGGTCACCCTGCGCCGGGATGGACCGTGACAGCCGAGGAATGGTCAGGTCACTGTCATGGATGGCGTCTTCCTGGAGATCGATGTCGGCCATCACCAGCACGGGCTCCATGGGGGGCGTCATCGCGATCTTCCAGGCCCGCACCGTGGATTCGGCAAAGTGCTGCAGGGAAGCCGGTGCGTCGTCCCACTTCACGAAGTCGCGCACCATGGCGGCGGCGTCCTGCACGGAGTGGTTCCACTCGGTGCCGGGGCGGCGCTTGTCGGCGTCGATGCCGTTGCCGGCGAACATCAGCACCGGCACGCGGTCCACCCAGGCGTTGTAAACCGCCATGGCCGCGTGCTGCAGCCCGACGGTGCCGTGCAGCAGCACGCCCATGGGTTTGCCAGCCGCCTTGGCGTAGCCGTGCGCCATGGCCACCGCCGATTCTTCGTGCAGGCAGGTCAGGAGTTCGGGCTTCTTGTTGCCGCCGTAGTTCACCAGGCTCTCATGCAGGCTGCGAAAGCTCGAGCCCGGGTTGGTGGCCACGTAGTCCAGGTCCAGCGTGCGGATCACGTCGATCATGAAATCCGAGCCGGGGCGCTCGATCAGCTTGGCGGAGGCCGCCGCCTCAGCTCGCGGCGCGGCGGCAGACCCTGCAGCCCCAGGTGGTGCCGGGGCAACTGGTGCTGCCGCCGCGGCTGCTCCAGCACCGGACGCCGCAGCAACCGTTCCCGCGCCCGCCAGGGCCTGCTTCAGAAAGCTTCTGCGGGCCAGGCCGGAGTCCGCGTCCGGCGCCGTCGCGGGCGCTCCGAAGGCGAGTTCACTGCCTGCATCCACCTCGGGCAGCGGGCTCGAGGGCTTGGTGGAAGGTGGGGGCTTGCGCATGGGGTTCTCCTGAAGTCTTTGTTCAGCATGGTGCGCTGGCTGCAACGGGGGAGGGTGGGATGGGGGAAGGAATGAGGGAAGGAGTGGGGGAAGGAGTGGGGGACTGGCGGGGCCAAGAGGTGCAAAGGGGCGGTAGCTCCCTCTCACCCTGCGTGGGCGCACAGAAGGTCGGTGGCCTCCACCAGGGCCTGCGCCATGGCCGGATGCTGACTGGAATGCCCTGCCCCGCCTATCAGGTGCAGCACCGATCCCGGCCAAGCCCGGTGCAGGTCCAGCGCAGCCTGCGGCGGTGTCACCCTGTCCTGGCTTCCCTGCACGATCACGCAGGGCAGGTGTCGTACCGCCGTCACGCCTTTCAGCAGCGCGCCTTCGCTCACGAAGTGATGGCGCTGCGCAAAGTGCACGCCGATGCGGGCCATGGCCAGCGCGGTGGCATCGTCCGTGGGGGCCGGTGCGCCGTCTTCATGGCGCATCAGAGCGGCCTCCCAGGCGAGCCAGGCGTGCGCGCTGGCAAGGTCGCCCTGCTGCAGGCGCAGTGCCAGCGCTTGCAGCAAGGTTTGCGCGGTGGTGGCGCCATGCTCCACACCTGCGGCACCGCAAAGGCGGGCCCAGGCTGTCGGCTCGAGCCTGGCCGCGCCTTCGCTGCCGTACAGCCAACGCTGCTCCTGGGCACTGGCCAGGAAGACCCCCCGCAGCACGAGGCCGGTGACCCGCTGCGGATGGCGCTGCGCATAGGCCAGCGCCAAGGTCGAGCCCCAGGAGCCGCCGAAGAGCAGCCAGCGTGCAATCCCCAGATGCTCGCGCAGCGCCTCGATGTCGTCCAGAGCATGCGTCAGATCATTGGCTTGCAGCTGCCCCGCCGGCGTGGATCGTCCGGCGCCGCGCTGGTCCAACAGCACGATCCGCCAGCGGGCCGGGTCGAACCAGCGCTTGTCGCCCTGCGTGCAGCCCGCACCAGGCCCGCCATGCAGCACCAGGGCCGCTGCGCCACCGGGGTGGCCGGCCTGCTCCCAGTGCAGGGTGTGCCCGTGGTCCCTGGGCAGACGTCCCTGGGCGTGGCTTTGCAGGGGCGGGTACAGCGATTGCCAGGCGTGGTAACGGTCTATGGGCTGGTCGTGGGGCATGGCGTGCGGCAGCTCCGGGCTTGGGTCAGGCACGCAGCGCTGGAAGGAGAGCCTCAGTGCGGACCGGCCCCGTCGGCCGGCCGGCCCGCTGCCTCGGCGCCCAGCCCTGCACGGCCCAGTGCAGCGCTGTGCGGAAACACCAGCGACTTGATCACCACTGGCACGGCGCCGGAGGTGTCGAGCAGTTCACCGATGTCGATGAAGTCGAACTCCTGCAGCACGATGCCGTCGATGGACACCACGGGATGGGGCAGCTGCAGCTCGGTGTGCAGGTGAATGCCCACCAGGCCGCCGATGTCGCCGTCACCCACCAGGATCAGCGGCCCGTCCTGGGCCAGCCGCGGGCTGAGCGCCGCTGACACCCCGCGACAGAAGGCATCCAGCCGGGCGAAGGTGGCCGAGCCCTGCCAGCGATAGCACAGCACTACCGGCTCCTGCGCTTCGGCCAGCCCCATGCGGCGCAGGGCCTGACCGATGGCCGCGCTGATCGCCGCCGGTTCCAGCACCTCGGCGTGCAGGGGCAGCTCGGGCGTGATCACCGGCAGGTTGCGCACCGGCAGGGCGCTGTGCGGTTCCACAAAGATGGTGCTGCCGCTGACCTGAATGGTGTACTGCGAGGCGCCCACCACGGTAGCGCGTATGCCCTGGTCGGGCGGCTCGATGCGCGGGCCCCAGCCTTGCACGCGCTCCAGCACCGCCCGGGCCAGGGCGGCCCCCAGGTCGCCATGCGAGCGTGACTCTCGCCCGTAGACATACTCGGCCACGCCGCCCGAAAAGGTGAGGACCTGCGGTGAAGGGCCTGCGGGCAGCGGGTCCAGCCGCAGCAGGCCCGCGGCGCCGGTTCCAGGCGTGCCGCCTTGCAGCACATCGAACAGATGGTCGGCCATGCGCTGCACGAGGCGGTCCAGTCCTGCCGGGTCCGGCAACTGGCCCACTTCGAGATGCAAGCCCACCTCGAGGGCCAGTCGGCGCCCTGCCTCTTCGGCCCGCAGCACGCGGCCTTTGGGGTCCAGGCACACGATGCGGGCCCCGACGTCCAGGGCCGTCTGTGCCACCACGCTGCCGCCCTCGCACACGGCGATCTTGGATGTGCCTCCCCCGATGTCCACGTTCATCACCCGTGCACTTTCTCGGATCGAGCGCGCCGCCGCGCCAGAGCCGAAGGCGGCCAGCGTCGTCTCCAGGGCATCACCGGCGCTCACGGCCACGAAGCGCCCGGCCTGGGCCGCGAACAACTCGCCAATGGCACGTGCGTTGCGCCGCCGCACCGCCACGCCCGTCAGGATCAGCGCACCGCTGTCGATCTGCTCGGGCCGCACGCCCGCGATGGCGTACTGCTGGTCGATGAAGCGGCCCAGGGCCTGCGCGTCGATGGTCTCGTCGACCGCGTAGGGTGTCAGCAGCACGGCGCTCTCGTGCACCACGGTGCGCTCGGCCACCACGTAGCGGCTGTCCAGACGCTCCAGGCGCAAGCGGGAGAACACCAGATGCGAGGTGGACGAGCCGATGTCCACGCCCACGCTGATGAGCGTGATCTCGTCCTCGAACTCCAGGCTGCGCCTGATGTTGCTGAAGAAGACGCGGCCGCCGGCTTCTTCCTCGCTCACCGCCGTGGGCCCTGCCTCAACAGGCTCAACCCGCTGCGCCCACCGGGCCGTCGAGCGATTTGCTGGCCGCCACGCCCTCGGGCCGGACGTACCAGGCCGGGTCCATGCGGGTGGGAATGCCGTGACCTGCCAACAGCGCCTCGTACTCGCGGCGGATGTGGGGGTCTTCCATCCAGTAGGGGATGGAGGTGCCGCCTTCGGTCACGTCCATGGCGGTGTAGTCGGTGTGCTTGCTGCCGGGCGCCCCAGGGTCGCGCCCGGGGTTGTGCGGCCCGAACCAGGCCGTCAGGCGCAGCGGGTCCGCGCCGCAACTGAAGTGCTGGTGGTACCAGCGCGCTCCCCCGGGTGCTGCGGTCACCAGGCCCACCGGCTCGTAGTCCACGCGCCGCACCTTGTCGGCGTGGCCACCGGCCCAGGGCGTCTCGCCCACCTTCTCGGGCCAGGTGTAGGTGTAGCCCTTGCCCTTCAGGCAGATCAGCACGGCCGCCGACGTGTGCGCGTGGGCCTTGGAGTAGCGGCCGTGCTCGTGCTGACCGATCCAGAAGTAGAACTGGTTGTTCGTCATGAACGGCTCGACGCGCCGCCACCCCGGCGAGCGCCGGTTGTCCAGCGGCAGGTCGCAGTTCACCACGTCGGGGATGAAATTCGTGCGCCGCATCGCCAGGCCGCGCACCGGGTCGGGTTCGATGTCGTCCTTGGGCTTGAAGAAGTCATCGGCCCCGTTGAAGCGGTCCCGGAACACGTAGGGGTTGTTGAACACCGCGTCCGCGTTGTTGAGCATGTTCAGCACGTTGGGGGCGGTGTTGCCCGCCAGCAGCAGCGCGCCGCCCGAGGTGGCGTTGACGATGCGAAACCATGCGTTCATCGGGATCGAGAACATCGAACCCTTCTGCCACTCGAACACGTGCTTCTTGGTGTCGCCTTCCTGCCAGACCTCGGTGGTGCCACGCCCCTCCACCACGAGGTAGATCTCCTCGTACATGTGCTTTTGCGCGTGCAGCGCGCCAGCCGGTGGCACCTCCACGACGAAGCAGCCCCACTTGGTCTCGGTGCCCAGCAGCTGGATGAAGTGCCCGCGCCCGCCCGTGCGCTTCCAGGGGAACAGCGGCAGGTTCTGCACCTTGCTGATGCCGATGTCGCGAAACACCGGGATGCCTTCGCTCTCCATGAAGGCGTCGTAGGGCGTGGGCTGCTTGCGGAATTCGCCAAAGCCCGCCTTCTGGTGGCCCTTGGGTTCGTGCCAGTGGGTCTGGTCCTTGTCGTGGGGCATGGTGGCCTGCGCTCGCTTGCCGGTGGCCGGCGGTGGGGTGCCTGGAGGGCTTGCTTTTCTGTTCCTTTATATGGAACATTGTTCTTGTATTTGAACCGCTGCAGATTTGACCATACACTTCTCCGAGCGTCAAAACAGCGGGATGGTGGCTGGCCTGCTGCCCGATGGTGCATGGCACCGAACAGGCGCTGATGTTCATTCCACGGGAGAGGCTTGCAGGTGTACACGGTCTCCAGACGCAGGGCGGTCATCGGCCTGACAGCGGGCCTGTCCCTGGCCCCGCGGTCCTGGGCCCAGACGGGCGCCGCTGGTCCCCACCAGGCGGTCTACCAGTACCGGGGCGCAGACCGCGCCCAGCGCCTGCTCGAGCGCGGGCGTCAGGAAGGCACGGTGTCCGTCTACACCTCGCTGGCGCCCACCGAGGCCACGCCCCTGGTCGAGGCCTTCGAGAAGAAGCACGGCCTGAAGGTGCAGCTCTGGCGCGGCTTGAGTGATGGCGTGGTGCAGCGCACGGTTTCGGAATTTCGCAGCCGCCGACATGCGGTGGACGTGATCGAGACCAACGGCCCCGAAATGGAGATGCTGGCGCGAGAGAACGTGCTGGACACCTTCTTCAGCCCCCACATCGCCGAGTTGCCGGCCCACATCGTGCCCAAGCACGGGCTGTGGATCCCCGACCGCCTGAACTTCTTTGTCGTGGCCTACAACCCGCGCAAGTTCAAGCCCGAGGACATCCCGAAGACCTACGAAGGCTTTCTCGATCCGAAGTGGAAGGGCCGCATCTCGCTGGAGGCCACCGATGCCGAGTGGATGGGCGGCGTGGTCAAGACCTGGGGCGAAGCGCGCGGGATGGCCTTCTTCCGCAGGTTGGCGGAGATGAAGCCTGACATGCGCAAGGGCCACGTGCTGCTGGTGCAGCTCATCGCCTCCGGCGAAGTCGACGTGGGCCTGACCGCTTACTATGCCAATGCGGCGTCCTTCAAGCGCCGCGGCGCGCCGGTGGACTGGGCGGCCGTCGAGCCGGTGATCGCCAGGCCTCAGGGCATCGGGGTTGCACGGCATGCCCCGCGCCCGCATGCGGCGATGCTGTTCGTGGACTTCATGCTCTCGCCCGAAGCGCAGGCGATGATGGCCGACATGGGCCGTGTGCCGGTCAGCCGGGCCATCAAGGCCGACACCGGCATCACCGACTATGTCATGTCCGACCCGGCCGTGATCCTGGACGAGAACGCGAAGTGGCAGGCCCTGTGGGACCGCCACTTCATGGGCAAGTGAGCGCCGGCCGTCGAGGCCTGATGCCCCCTTCACTCTGTACGCAACCCTTCACACTGGAGTCCCTGCCGATGTCTGACACCCGAGAGACGACCACCCCCCCGCCCGCCGACGAGGCGGTGTGGGAGCGCTGGTCCAAGAAGCGCGTCTTCGTGCGCGCGCTGGAGGGCACCTACGGAGAGCTCGTGCACGAACTCTTCAGCCAGCCTCGCGTGTACAAGTCCAAGGACTGGAAGTGGAAGGGCGGGCCGCAGAACTTCGGCAAGAAGATCATCAACCCGCAAGCCGTGAAGGTGGCGCAGTCCATCGAGGCCCACCTGGACGTCTACGCCCCGGGGGGCTACGGCCAGAAGCACGGTCACATGAACAGCGCCGTGTTCTTCGTGCTCAAGGGCAAGGGCCATGACGTGCACGACGGGCGCCGCCTGGACTGGGAGGCGGGCGACGCGCTGATCGTGGAGAACGGCTGTGTGCACCAGCACTTCAACGACGACCCCAACGACGAGTCCATCGTGCTGATCATGAAGGCCAAGCCGCTGTTCCTGTTCATGCACATGCTGTTCCAGAAGGTGGTGGCCTACCCGCCCAAGGACCCTGGCCCTGGCCAGGAGAACTACACGCCGCCCGCCCACCTTTGACCCCCGGAGACTGCCCCATGACCAGCATCGTCGATGCCATCGAGAAAGCCCGCGCGCACGCCGCCACGCGCGAGGTCGACTTCTTCGCCCAGGCCCTGGAGGCCTCGGCCCGCTTCCGCGAGGACTACGAGGCCCGCATGAACGTGGTCAAGGCCGCGGACATGCCCTTCGAGCGCTCGCCCGACGGCCTGATCAAGCACATCGTCCACGAGCAGATGAACACCAAGGAGTGCTGCCTGGACATCTACCAGCAGTTCCTGCCGCCAGGCAAGGCCAGCGGCAAACACCGCCACCTGACCGAGGAGATCTTCTTCGTCGTGGAAGGCCGGGGCTATGACCTGCACTGGGACGTGCGCTTCGACTGCAAAGACGAGTTCGAGTTCAGCTGGGACGAAACGCCCAAGCGCTTCGAGTGGGAGCAGGGTGACTTCGTCTACATCCCGCCGTACTGCGCCCATCAGCACTTCAATGCCGACCCGGAGAATGAGGCGCGCATCGTGGTGATCAACAGCCGCATCGTCAAGCCCATGGGTTTCGACTGGTTCGAGCAGCTCGAGCGGGCCGAGGGCTTCTGACGGTGTGCGGTGACCTGGAGCCGGAAGACCGGCTGGAGTCCGACCTCTACCAGCGCTTTCGTGTCCAGGCGCAGGCCATGCTGGAGCGGCCGCGCAGTGGCGCGGGCGATCTCAACCGCTATCTGGACAGTCTCTTCGACGAGGTGCTTCGCCGCTGCCGTGACGATGCCGACCGCACGGACGAAGACCCCACCGGCTACGCCCGCGTGGCCATGCAGTCGCTGGTGCTGGCCCGGCTGGCTGGTTTTCTGGCAGGACACGTGGCCTTGCACGAAGACCCCATGCGCAAGGTGATGGAGGCAGTGATGCTCGGCTACCGCGAGGCCGAGTCGCCGCCCGAGCGTGACCACCACGGGCCGGGCGG
>CAYSOD010000011.1:0-11188 GCA_964432385.1 uncultured Rubrivivax sp. | reverse complement strand
GCCGGCGTGATGGGCTGGCCGGTGATGCACTCGCGCTCACCGCTGATGCACAACCACTGGTTCCAGGTGCATGGACTGAAGGGCACTTACCTGCCGCTGCTGATCGAGCCTGGCCGGGTCGAGCCCGCACTGCGGGCTCTCCACGCCCTGGGCTTCGCTGGCGTGAACGTCACCATCCCCCACAAGCAGGAGGCCATGCGCGTCGTCGACGAACTCGACGAGTCCGCACAGCGCATCGGGGCCATCAGCTGCGTCACGGTCATGCCGGACGGCAGCCTGCACGGTTGCAACAACGACGCCTTCGGCTTCATCCGCAACCTGCGCCAGCAGCAGCCGGCCTGGCAGCCGGGCGACGGCCCGGTGGTGGTGATGGGGGCGGGCGGCGGATCGCGCGCCGTGTGCTGGGGTCTGCTGCAGGAGGGTGTGCCCGAGGTGCGCCTGGTCAACCGCAGCTTCGAGCGCGCGCAGGCGCTGGCCGAGGCCCGGGCGCCTGGGGGTCTGGGCCGCGCACCAGCAGCAGGTCCAGCGGGTGCGTCCGGTGTGCGCGGCGTCATCACACCACACCGCTGGGCCGACCGTCACGAGGTGCTGGGCGGGGCCACGCTGGTCGTCAATGCCACGAATCAGGGCATGGTGGGCCAGCCCGCGCTGGACTTCGACGTGGGGCGCCTGCCGGCGCGCGCCATCGCCGCCGACATCGTCTACATCCCAGGCGAGACGCCTTTCCTGCGCGCGGCCCGCGAGCGCGGCCACCCCACCGTGCGCGGCCTGGGCATGCTGCTGCACCAGGGGCCGCTGGCCTGGAAGCGCTGGTTCGGCATCGAGCCCGTGGTCACGCCCGAGCTTTGGCGGCTGGTGGAAGCGTCGCTCTGATCAGAGTGCAGGCAGCTTGGCCTTGTAGTGGTCCCAGGCACGCTGGAACAGCGCTTCGGACCACAGCTTCTCGCGGCACAGCGCAAGCTCCTGCTCGTTGAAGACGTAGGGCGTGCCGATCTGCAGCGCGTGGTACTGCCGCTGCGCGTTCTCCTCCATGTAGCATGCCAGCACGAAAGCCTCGCGCAGGCTCTGCCCCACGGTCACCGCCCCGTGCGACTTCATCAGCGCTGCCGGCCGGTCGCCCAGCGTGGCCGCCAGCCGGTCGGCCATGGCGCGGTTGTTGATGGAGTTGGGCGAGTCCAGCACCGGCACCGGGTACACCAGCGAGCCCTGCGCGTAGACCGGCAGATAGGGCGTGCCCGTCATCGTGAGGTAGGTGGACCATTTCGGGTGCGCGTGCACCACCGCCTTGAGCTCAGGACGCGCACGGTAGATGCCGGCGTGAAGGTGAAACTCCAGCGGGGGCTTGCTGCCGCCGTCGAGCAACTGGCCCTCCAGGTCGATGGTGCAGATGTCGTCCACCGTCAGGCGGCTGCGCTGGCAGTTGCCGGCGTTGATCAGCATCTGTCCGCTGTCCAGCCGGATGCTGGCGTGGCCGTTGAAATCGATGATCTCCTGCTGCTCCAGCATGCGGATGCAGTCCACCAGCTGCTGTTTCAGGGCCTTCAAGGCATCGGGTTCGTTCATCGCGTGGTCTCTTGAGGGGTTGCGATTCCGGGGGTCTCGTGTTGCGGCAGCGCCGCAGATCGCGGCTTCAGCGGCGTTGGGGCGACAGCAGGCTCACACCGAGAAGTCCATCGGGTCTCACCAGCCGGTTTGCGCGCGCATCTGCGTGCGCCACAGGTCCCAGGCCCGCAGGCCAGCGCCCTGGTTGACCTCGTCGGCCAGCGCCCCTTCGACTTCGTCGAGCTGGGCCAGCGGCTCGCCCGCCGCCAGCGCCTGCGCCCAGTGCTGGATGCGCGCGTTGACCTCGGTGTACACCGCGCGGAACACGGCCATCTCCAGGCTCGGCCCCACGGCCACGCTGCCATGGGCACGCATCAGCACCACGTGCTTCAGGCCCAGGGTTTCGGCCAGGGCTTCGCCCTTGTCACCATCGCCGACCAGCATGTCGGTGGCGCCGAACCGCTCGCGGATGTCGAACACCGGCACCCCGGCCGCGAGGAAGGCGGCGTTGTGAAACATCGCCCCCATCTTGGCCCGCACCAGGCCAAAAGGCACCACCGAGGGCGAATGGCTGTGCACCACGGCCATCACGTCGGGCCGCGCCTTGTAGACCTCGCCGTGGATGAAGCGCTCCAGGAAGCTCTTGCGCCCTTGCGGATTGCAGGGTTGGCTGTCCAGGTCGTACTCCAGGATGTCCTCGGGCGTGACCAGTGCAGGCGCGATCGAGCGTGCCATGAGGTAGCGCTGGGGAGCCTGCGGGTGCCGCATGGACACGTGCCCGAAGCCGTCGACCACACCCTGGGCGGCCAGGATGCGGCTGGCCGCAGCAAGGTCAGCGATGCGCGCAGGGGCCACCGGCCCACCAGAGGTGGGCGCTTGCGGATCAGCGGGGGGCTGAGGGGTAGCGATCACAGGGTGGATCCTTGCGAGGGGTGCACGGACTGAGAGCGTCTGACTGGGCCTCAGATGATGACCGAGGTCATGATGCCCTGCGGAAAGATCTCCTCGGGCGTGAATTGCCGGTGGGCGATGCCCTGCTGGAAGGTGTAGAGGGCCATCTGCTCCCACGTGGCGCGGTTGGGCTCGATGCCGTAGGGAAAGAGGTCCGCGCCGAATCGCTCCCGCTGGCGCCGGGCGTAGCTGGTCAGCCAGGGCACGGGGTAGCGGGAGACGGCCGGGTCCAGGATGCGCTCCAGGCTGCGCTTCTTGGATTCTTCGAAGGCGTTGAGCAGGTTGCGCCCCACCCAGGGGTTGTCGTCCAGGATCGAGCGACGCATGGCCACGATGTGCATGATGGGCCAGACCTGCGTGCGGTCGTAGTACTGCTGCTCCATGTCCACGAAGTCCGGGAACAGCCGCTCCACGTCCGGGTGACCCTCCAGAAAGCAGGTGGGGGGACGGGCGATGATGGCGCAGTCGATCTCGCCGGCCGCCAACAACTCGCTCAGCGACTTGTCGGCCACGCGCGTGAGCTTCACGCCTTCGGGCAGGTGGATCTCCACCTTCTCTGCACGCCCCGGGGCGTTGGCACCGGCCTGGAACCAGTGCACATCGGTGAGTTTTACACCCATCTCGTTGTGCATCCAGCCGCGCATGTACACGGCCGCCGAGTGGGCCCACTCCGGTGAGCCGATTTTCTTGCCCGCCAGATCCTGCACCGTGCGGATGCCGCTCTTGCGGTTGACGTAGAAGGAGCCGAAGCGAAACAGCCGTGAACAGATCACCGGCAGCCCGATGATGTCGCTGTTGTCGCGTGTCACCTGGGTGGCGAACTTGGCAAACGAGAGCTCGGCCAGGTCGAACTCGCGGTTCGCGGTGAAGCGCGCAAAGCACTCGTGGTGGCCCAGCGTCATCCAGTTCAGGTCAATGCCTTCGGGCTTGACCAGGC
The DNA here is from genome assembly GCA_964432385.1 of uncultured Rubrivivax sp. GTDB lineage: Bacteria > Pseudomonadota > Gammaproteobacteria > Burkholderiales > Burkholderiaceae_C > Rubrivivax. The sequence continues at coordinate 7,758 of CAYSOD010000011.1, read as the reverse complement.
CGAAGCGCAGGTCCCGGAAGTGGTCGTAGTCGGTGGTGGCGATGGAGAGCTTGAGCTGGCTCATGGTGCTTTCGAAGTCGGTTTCAGGTGGCAGAGACGTTGCGTGCTGGGGCGTTGCTTTGAGCTGTCACGGCCTGAGGCGCGTGCTTGGGTGTGGTTGCGTGCGCGCTCAACCGCCCAGATACACCCCGCCGTTGGCGTGCAACACCTGTCCGGTGACGTAGCGCGCCCCAGGCCCGGCCAGGTACAGCACGGCCTGGGCCACTTCCCACGAGGTGCCGCGCCGCCCGAGCAACGTCTGGTGGTGAGCGTGGTGCTTGGGCGAAGCGGACGTGCTGCTGGCCTTGCGCACGGTGTCGATGAGGCCGGGTGAGACGCAGTTGACCGTGATGCCGTGCGGCGCCAGGTCGTGGGCCAGGGCGCGGGTCATCCCCACCAGCCCGGCCTTGGCCGTGACCACGTGCACGCGGTCGGCCGCGCCGGTGTGGGCGGTGAGGCCACCGATGGTGATGATGGCGCCCCGGTCCGAGGCCTTGAGCAAGGGCAGCGCCGCCTGGGTGCAGAAAAAGGCCCCGTCCAGGACCACGGCCAGGGTGGCGTGCCAGTCTTGCACGCTCAGGTTTTCCAGATCGGCCTCGCGCCGGACGGCGGCGTTGTGCACCAGCACGTCCAGACGCCCCCACTGCGTCGCGATGGCCTGCACCATGTCGCCCACGGCCTGTCGGTCGGCCACGTCGGCCACGCACAGCAGAGCCTGGCCGCCCGCAGCGCAGATCTCATCGACCACGGCCTGGCCCTCGTCCACCGAGGTGCGGACATTGACGGCCACAGCATGGCCGGCCGCAGCCAGGCCGAGTGCGATTTCACGGCCGATGTTGCGGCCAGCCCCCGTGACCAGGGCAACAGGTGAGGAGGTGATGGGCATGTGCAAGGAGGTCAAGATGGCAGTGCAGGGGACAGATCCAGAGCGTCCAAGCCGACTTGTGGCAGAGCGAACAGGGCCTGCAGCCGGGCTTCCAACGCCCCTGTGGCCTGGGCGTCCAGCCCGCCATGAGCGCAGTTGGCGCGGAACTTGTGCAGCAGGTCTGCGTCGGTGAGCGGGTGGTCCACACCGCCCTTGAAGAAGCCCTGCCGGTGCTCGAACACGTTGCCGTCGTCCAGGGTCACACGCAAGTGGCCGGTGAACTGACGCGGGTAGGGGTTGGCCGGATCCACGACATAGTGGACCTTGGCCGCCAGCGCCTGAAGCGCGGGGTCGGTAGCGCGCTCGTCGGTGTACTCGCCCAGCCCGGCGTTGTCGTGCACCAGGGCCACGGCGATGGCGTACGGGATGCTGAACTTGGCGGCGTAGGCGTTCTTGGGTGCCTGCTTGGCGGCCAGCGGCTCCCACAGGCGGTGCACGATCCCTTCGGCCGTCTCGCACTCGATGCGGTGGATGCGCTCGGGCGCGATACCGCGTTGGCGGAAGGCCCGGGCGCAATCGATGAAGGGGTGGGCCATGGTGCCGCAGGCGTAGGGCTTGAAGGCGATGGTGGTCCACAGCCAGCGCGAACCGAAGCCCTCCAGCAGGGCCTTGAAGTCACCGTCCAGCGTGTTGGCAAAGCCGTGGAAGAAGCCGTGCCCGCCCTCAAAGACCGTGCGCGGGCCGACGAAGCCGCCTTGCGCCAGGCGCACCGCGCGGTAGCCCGACTGCGCCGCCCAGCCCGGGTGCAGACGCTTGGTCCAAGCGCCTTCGGCCAGGTACTCGATGATGCCGCCGGCCAGGCTGCCGGCAATGCCGAAGGCGTCCACCAGCACCTTCTGCGGCAGGCGCAGCATCGCGCCGACGCCGGCCACCGCGCCCATCACGCCGAAGATGGCGGTGGGGTGGAAACCGGCCTTGTGCACCTTGGTGGGCGCCACGGCGCACAGCCTGCAGGTCAGCTCCACCCCCACGGCGATGCCGCGCATGAGGTCCTGCCCGCTGGCGCCATGGCGCTGCGCGGCGGCCAGCACCGCAGGCACCACCACGGCCCCGGCGTGCACCGGCCCGCCTTCGTAGGTGTCGTCAAAGTCTTCACCGTGGGCGGCCGTGCCGTTGACGAACGCGGCCCCCTCCACCCCCAAGGGAGCGTTCAGGCCGATCACCGTGCAGGGCCCGGGCTGGTCGATGCTCGCCAGCGCTGCCTTCACGTAGGGCTCATGGCGGGCGGCCACGCAGATGCCAGCGATGTCCAGCATCAGGCGTCGCGCCACGTCGCGCGCGGCACCGTCGCTCAGCGGGTCGCAGGTGGCCACCACGCGTGCCACCTGCTCCGCCACACTCATGCCCGCGGCGGGCAGTTCAGCCTTCACGTTGCTTCTCCTTGGGCGCGGCCAGTTCCTTCCACAGCGTGTAGGCGGTCAGGGCCGCCGCCAGCACGAGCAGCACGAGCGACACCTTGTCCGTCAGGAAGATCATGGGGTCGCCGCCCGAGATGAGCAGGCTGCGCCGGTAGTTGCTCTCCACCAGGTAGCCCAGCACCAAGCCCAGCACCAGCGGCAGCACGGGCATGCGCACCCAGCGCATGAAGAGCCCGAACACGCCCATGGCAACCACCAGCACGATGTCGAACACGCTCTGGTGGATGGCGTACACGCCCGTCATCACCAGCGCCAGGATGAAGGCGATCAGGTAGGGCTTGGGCCGGTTCACGAGCCAGATGCAGGGGCCCAGGATGACCAGGCCCAGCAGGAGCATGGCGATGTTGGCGATCAGCAGCCCGCCATACAGCCCGTACACCACATCGGGTGCCTTGGTGAAGAGCATGGGCCCGGGTTGCAGGCCGTGCACCAGAAACCCGCCCAACAGGATGGCCGCGGAGTTGGACCCCGGGATGCCCAGGCTCAGCAGTGGCACCAGGGCCGTGGCGGTCACCACGTTGTTGGCCGATTCGGGCGCGGCAATGCCCTCAGGCGAGCCGTGACCAAACTCCTCGGGGTGCTTGGACCAACGCCGAGCTTCGGAGTAGGCCATGAAGGCCGCCACCGTCCCACCCGCCCCAGGGGTCACCCCCTCGACCGTGCCCACCACGGCGCCGATGGCCTGCGGCTTGACCAGGCGCTTGCTCATGGCCCAGTTGGGCAGCTTCAGTCGGGCCTCGGATCGCTGGGCTTGGGCCCAGGGGGGCTCGGTGATCTGGGCCAGCATCTCGCTGACGGCAAACAGGCCCACCATGATCAGGATGGGCTTGACCCCGCCCAGCAGGTCGGCCGAGCCGAAGGTGAAGCGCGACACGCCGGACACGGGGTCCGAGCCGATGAAGGCGATGGTCAGGCCGATGCCCGCAGCCATCACGCCCTTGAGCAGCGAGCCGCCAGACAGTCCGGCAATCACGCTCAGGCCCAGGATGCCCAGCGAGAAGTAGGCTGCCGGCGTGAAAGCCAGCGCCAGCTGCGCCAGCGGCTCGGTGGCCACCACCAGCACCATCAGACCGAACAGGCCGCCCCACAAGCCCGACATCAGCGAGATGCCCAGCGCCTCGCCCGCGCGGCCCTGCTGCGCCATCGCGTAGCCATCCGTCACGGTGGCCGAGGCGGAGTTGGTGCCCGGCGTGCGGATCAGGATGGCGGGTATGGACCCGCCGTACTCGGCCCCCACGTAGACGCTGGCCAGCAGCACGAGGGCCGTCGTCGGGTCCAGCCCGATGGTGAAGGGCAGCAGCAGCGCCATGGCGATCGAGGGCGAGATGCCGGGCAGCGCGCCGCCCAGAATGCCCCACAGCACGCCGCCAAAGGCTGCCAGCAGCACCTGCCAGGAAGACAGATGCCCCAGGGCGGCCAGCAGCGCGTCCACGCTCAGCCGCCCCAGAGCCGGCCTACCGGCATGCTCACCTGCAGCAGGCCGTCAAACAACAGCCAGAGCCCGGGTCCACCCACCAGCGCCGTGCCCACCAGGGGCAGGCGCAGCGGCGCCCCGGCCAGCCAGCCCGAGGCCAGCAGCAGCACCACCACCGAAACGACGTACCCCAGCCAGGGCAGCACGGCCGCGTAACCCAATAGCAGCAGCACCAGACCCACGGTGCGCGCGATGCCTGACTTGTCCAGTCCGCCGGGCTCCTCGGTCTCGGCGGACTCGGCTGGCGCGCCGGCCGGACCTACCCAGGATTTGGCAAACAGCAAGAGCGCTGCCAGGCCGATCATGAGACCCACCCCTTGAGGCACGCCACCCGCGCCCACGGCGTCGGCCAGCAGGCTGTCTTCGATGGATTGGGCCATGCTCACATAGCTCGCGGCAAAGGCAAGCATGAGCACGGCCAGCCAGCGGTCTCGTGCGGCGCCGCTCATCCTGAATGGAAACCTGATGGACAACCTGGGCCCGGGCGGCAGCGCGCTGGCACTTGACGGCTCACTTGATGACGCCCAACTCCTTGAGCGATTCGGCCGTGTCCTTGGCGAACTGCGCCGTGAACTTGCGCGCCTCGGCCCGGCCCATGAGCACCGGGATGAGGTTCTCCTTGCCGTATTCGGCCTTGTAGGCCGGCAGCTCCAGCACCTTGCGCAAGCCATCCTCCCAGGCGGCGGCCACCTCGTCGGGCGTGCCCTTGGGGGCGGCCAGACCGCGGAACTTGGTCACCACCACGTTCACGCCCTGCTCCTTGGCGGTGGGCAGGTTGGGCAGGCCGTCCAGGCGCTTGTCGTTGAGCACGGCCAGCAGGCGCACCTTGCCCGCGTCGAGCTGCGCCTTGAGCTCCTGGATCTCGCCAATGCCGATGTCGTAGGTGCCGTTGAGCACACCGATCATCTGGTCGGCACCGCCTTCATGGCTCACGATGGGCACCTTCACGCCCGTCACCCGGGACAGCCGCTCCATCGCCAGGCGCTCCAGCGAGGCCGGGTTCGAGGCACCCCAGCGCACCTTGGACGGGTTGGCTTTGGCGTAGGCGATCGCGTCGGCCAGGGTCTTGTGCGGCGAGTCGGCCCGGGTGTAGATCACCTCCGGGTCCAGGAACACGATGGCCACGGGATCGAGCCCGTCCCAGCCCACCGGTGGCTTGGACAGCAGCGTGGTCTGGATGTAGGTCGGCGTGGTGCCGTACAGCATCGAGCCGTCGGGCTTGGCCGCCGCCACCTTGGCCACCGCCGTGGCCCCGCTGCCGCCCCGCACGTTCTCCACCGCAAAGCTCGTCTTCATGATGGGCGCCAGGTACTTGGCCAGGTCGCGCAGGAACAGGTCGGTACCGCCCCCGGGGCTGGAGTGCGTCACCAGGGTCACCCGTTGGGCCGGGTAGGCCGTCTGGCTGTGCGCTGCGCTCACCAGGGCCAGACAGGACAACGCGGACCAGAGCAACTTCAACACCATCGAAACCTCCAGCAAATCGCTACACCGATCAGAACCCATACAAACGTTCCTTTATATGGAACGACGGTCTGTCAAGAGAAACGATAGCGGATTAGGCGGGAGCGTGCAGGGCCTGTCAATATGGCCCTACCCGAGGGCGCCCTCGCAGGGCGCCGCAACTCAGATGCTGTAGGTCTCGTAGGTGGCCGGGTGGAAGAGCTCGTCGACCGCCATGCGCCGCGCCGACAGGCCCTGGCCATGGTGGTGGCGCACGAAGGTCTCCAGGGTGCGCAGGTTGGGTGCCACGCCGTAGGACCAGAAGTCTGGGCCCAGCGTCTCGCGCGCGGCTTTGAGCTGCTCTTCCACGAAGGGCAGGGTCACCTTGGTGGCCGAGGTGTCGCCCAGTTGTTCCAGCGCATGCGCCTTCGCCTGCGTGAAGGCCTTGAGCACGGCGCCTGGCAGCCAGGGGTGGCGCTCGGCCAGGTCCCGCTTCACACCCACCACGTGCATGATGGGGAACACCCCCGTGCGGCGGTAGTAGTCCTTGGCGGTGGCGGTCGGGTCGTCGAACAGCCAGCCGACGTCGGGGTTGCGCAGCGCCTGCGCGCTGGGCGGGCGCGGCGCGATGAAGCCGTCGATCTCGCCCTGGTCCAGCAGCTCGGAGATCGTGCGGCCTTCGGGGGCTTGCTCCAGCCGCACGTCCGGCGGCAGTTGCAGCTTGATCTTCTCCGGCCGTCCTGGGGTGTCGATGCCGCCGCGCACCCAGGTCACGTCGGCCGGCGACACACCGAAATCATCCTGCAGGATGGCGCGGGCCCAGACGTTGGCGGTGAGCTGGTACTCCGGCAGGCCCACACGCCGGCCCTTGAGATCCTCCGGGCGCTTGATACGGTCTTTACGCACGTAGATCGAGGTGTGCCGGAAGGCGCGTGAGAGGAACACCGGCACGGCGATGTAGGGGCTTTCTCCGCGCGAGGCCTTGACCAGGTAGCTGGAGAACGACAGCTCGCTGATGTCGAACTCCAGGCCGCGGAAGGCGCGGAAGAAGGTCTCCTCGGGTGACAGCGTCATGCACACCGGGTCCACGCCGTCGATCTGCACCCGCCCATCCAGCAGCGCGCGGGTGCGGTCGTAATCGCCCATGGCGATGGAGAGTTGCAGCTGGGACATGCAGCGGGTCCTATCTGGGAGTGGTGATCAGGTGGTTGAGGGCGGATGCCCAGGCGATCAACCGGGCGAGGCCACGGCCGCGCCGCGCTTGAGCACCACAGGCCGGCCGCCATGGCGGCGCTTGCTCATCCAGGCGGCCAGTGCGGAGTCCAGGTAGTCGGCATGGCCGGGGAACCAGCGCGCCAGCTCATCGGCGAAGGAGCGCACCACATCGCAGCGCCCGAAGGTGGCGTGCAGCGCCTGCACCTCCTCCAGCGACTGCAGCACCGCCGCGTGTTCCTTCTGGTGGCAGTCCCGGGGCGGGAAGCCGGTCTCCTCCATCCAGGCGTCCTCGGTGCCGAAGTGCTGGCGCGCGTGCGCCTCGAATGCAGCCAAGTGCCAGCCCAGCTCCTCATCGGGGGCGGTTTGCAGCTGGCACACCAACTGGGCGAACTCCTGGTGCTCGGCATCCATCTGCGGGTAGCCAAGCAGGAGCGCGTCGCTCCATTGCAAAGGGGTGGGGGTCATGAGACATGCCCGGGTTTGGGGCCCCCGGGTCCGTCAAGGTGCGCTGTGGTGGGGCTGTGCAGCTCACATCTTGCAGCCACGCCCCGGGTCGGCCAAGGCCTTGACGGCCACGCCGGTGACGACGTTGTAGTTGCCCTTGACCTCGCGGACGTAGAAGTCCTGCGTGGGGTTGTGCTGGGCGCTCAAGGTGAACTTGCCGCGCGGGCTGTCGATCTGCGCCTTCTTCATGGCGGCGATGAGGGCGTCGCGCTTCTTGTCGTCGCCGTTCACGGCCTTCAAGCCAGCGGCCAGCATCTGCGCCGCGTCGTAGCCCTGCATGGCGTACACGTCGGGGTTGGCCTTGTAGGTGACCGCGAACTTGTTGCGGAAGGCGTTGTTGCGCGGCGTCTCGATGTTGTCACCGTAGTGGAGCGCCGTGATCAGGCCCTGGGCCGAGGCGCCCTGGGCTTCCAGCGTGCCATCGGTCAGGAAGCCCGAGCCCACCAGCGGGATGGTGCGGCGCAGGCCCGCGGCGTCGTAATCCTTGACGAACTTCACCGCGCCGCCGCCGGCGAAGAAGGCGAACACCACGTCAGGCTTCTGCGCCGCGATCTCGGTCAGCAGGGCCTGGAACTCCACATTCGGGAAGGGCAGGTTCAGGTCCTTCATGACCTTGCCGCCACCCTTCTCGAAGGCCTCGGTGAAGCCCTTGACCGTCTCGGTGCCGGCGGCGTAGTTCCAGGTGATCGTCATCGCGCGCTTGTAGCCCTTCTGCGCCGCCACGACGCCAGTGGAGTAGCCCG
>CAYSOD010000010.1:0-23354 GCA_964432385.1 uncultured Rubrivivax sp. | reverse complement strand
GTGCGTGGCGGGTCTTCCACAAGCTCGATCGCACGCTGCGCTGCCACCACTGCGGCTACACCGAGCGCGTACCGCGCGCCTGCCCGGACTGCGGCAACCTGGACATCGCCCCTGTGGGCCGCGGCACCGAGAAGCTCGAGGAGCAGATGGCCGCCCTGCTGCCAGGCGCCCGGGTGGCGCGCATCGATGCCGACACCACGCGCGCCAAGGGTTCGCTGGACACCCAGCTGGCAGCCGTGCATGACGGTGACGTCGACGTGTTGGTGGGCACGCAGATGGTGGCCAAGGGGCACGACTTCCGCCGCATCACCCTGGTGGCCGCGGTCAACCCGGACGGTGCGCTGTTCGCCAGCGACTTCCGCGCCGCGGAGCGCTTGTTCTCGTTGCTGCTGCAGGCGGCGGGCCGGGCCGGCCGAGACGCGCAGGCGGCGTCGCGCAGTCAGATGTGGCTGCAGACCTGGCACCCCCAGCACCCGGTGTACGCGGCGCTCAAGCGCCACGACTACGAAGCCTTCGCCGCGCAGCAACTGCAGGAGCGGCGCCAGGCGGGCCTGCCGCCCTTCAGCCACCTGGCGTTGCTACGGGCCGAGGCGCGCAGCCCCCAAGAGGCGCGGGCCTTCGTAGAGGCCGCCTGCGCGGCCGCGTCGGCCTTGGAGCCCGCCGCCGCCGTGACGCTGTACCCGGCCGTGCCGCCCCCCGTCGCGCGCGTGGCGGACATGGAGCGCATGCAGATGCTGCTGGAGTCGTCCTCGCGCGCGGCCTTGCAGCGCCTGCTGGCGGCCTGGATACCGCAATTGCACGCCCTGCGCGCCGAACACAAGGGCGTGCTGCGCTGGGCGGTGGACGTGGACCCGCTCGGCATCTGAGCGGGCCGCGCGAGAGGCTCAACCTGGCGGCTGCACGTCCAACAGCCACACCAGGCCGGAGAAGGTGGCAAACGCGGCCACCGTGCTGGCCATGATGATGCGGGCCACCCGGCCGTTGTCGGCGCCGTAGCGCTCGGCCAGCACCGACACGTTGCTGGCGCTGGGCAGGGCGGCCACCAGGGTGATGACCAGGATCTGGAACCCGGTCAGCGGCACGCCCAGGGCCCGGGCGCCGGCACCCACGCAGAACACCAGCAGCGGGTGCAGCAGCAGCTTGATGGCGGCCACGGGCAGAAACAGTGACGGGGGTGTGCGCCCGTGCGCGTGCTGCCCGGCGCGCCACAGCACCGCCCCGATGGTGAACAGGGCCACGGGCGAAGCGGCGTCGGCGAGCATCTTCACCACGGTGTCCACTGGGCCCCACAGCCCCAGGCCGCTGGCCTGGCTGGCCGCCCCCAGGGCGATGGCCCAGGGCAGCGGGTTGGCCAGCGTGCCCTTGAGCGCCTTGATCATGGCCGCGCGCGCGCCCTGGCCCGAGGCCTCGTGCGCTTGCGCCAGGCCGATGCACAGCGAGCTGGTGACGAAGATGTCCACCAGAATGGTGCAGATGGCCGGCCCGGCCGCCGCTGGGCCCAGCAGCGCCACCAGCAGCGGCACGCCCATGAAACCGGTGTTGGGAAAGGCGGCCACCAGAGCGCCAAACGCAGCGTCCTTCAGGTGCACCCGCGCGCTCAGCGTCATGGCCACGGTGAAGAACACCACCAGCAGCGCGCACAGCAGCCAGGTGCCGAACATGCCCGGGTGCAGCAACTCGAGCACTGGCGTGTTGGCGCCAAAGCGAAACAGCATGCACGGCAGGGCGAAGTACAGCACGAAGCTGTTCAGCCCGGCGATGGCGCTTTCAGGCAGCACTTTCTGGCGCCCTGCGAGGTAGCCGCACAGGACCAGCGCGAAGAATGGCGCAGTGACGGAGAGGATGGCGTCCATGGGGGACCGGAGTATCGCCACAATCGCCGTTGGGCCTGATGGAGGGCCTGTCCCGTTTCGAGGAGCACACCATGCCCACCAAGTCCAAGGGATTCCTGCGCCGCTGGGCCGCCCGCTTGTGGGGCTGGGTCGACGGCAGCCGGCGCCTGCTGTTGAACCTGCTCTGGCTGGCTATCCTGCTGGCCGTGCCCGTGGCCGTGATGACCGGCGGCCCCAGCCGTCTGCAGGACAAGACTGTGCTGGTGTTGGACCTGTCCGGCCCCTTGGTGGAACAGCGCTCGGGCGGCGCCCGGGATGCCTTGCTCAAGCAGGTGCAGGGGGCGGACGACGGCCAGGTGCGGCTGCGCGACCTGATCGCCGTGCTGGACGCCGCTGCGCGCGATCCGAAGATCGAACGGGCCTTGCTGCTGCTGGAAGATCTCTCGGGCGGCGGCCTGCAGGCGCAGCGCGAGGCGGCGGCCGCGCTGGAGCGCTTCAAGGCGGCGGGCAAGCCGGTGGTGGCCTGGGGCACGTCCTATGACCAGCGCCAGTACTACCTGGCCGCGCACGCCAGCGAGGTCTACCTGCACCCCATGGGCGGCGTGATGCTGCAAGGCTACGGCCGCCTGCGCAACTACTACCGCGATGCGCTGGACCGCCTGGGCGTGAGCGCCAACGTGGTGCGCGTGGGCAAGTACAAGAACGCGGCGGAGCCCTACTTCGCCAACGCGCCCTCCAAGGAAACGCTGGAGTCCGAGGCCTACCTCTACGACGCGCTCTGGGGTCTGTACACCCGCGGTGTAGAGAAGGCGCGCAATTTGCCAGAGGGTGCCATCGCCCAGGGCATCGCCGCACTGCCCGGCAGCCTGCAGGCCGTGGGCGGGGACGTTGCGCGCCTGTCGCTGCAGTCCCGCCTGGTGGACGGCTTGAAGACCCGCGACGAGTTGCGGGCGATGCTCATCGAGCGCGGCGCCGAAGACGCCAAGGCCAAGACCTTCCGGCAGGTCGGCTGGCGCGACTACCTCGCTCGCTTGAAGCCCGACACCTCCGGGCCGGCCATTGGGGTGGTGGTGGCCGAGGGCGAGATCGGCGACGGCATGGCCCCACCTGGGCGCATTGGTGGGCGCTCCACGGCCGAGTTGATCCGCAAGGCGCGCGATGACGAGCAGGTCAAGGCTGTGGTGCTGCGCGTCAACTCGCCGGGCGGCAGTGCCCTGGGCTCAGAACTCATTCGACGCGAGTTGGAGCTCACGCGTACCGCCGGCAAGCCCGTGGTGGTGTCCATGGGCGACGTGGCGGCTTCAGGCGGCTACTGGATTGCCATGGCAGCTGACGAGGTGATCGCCGATGCAGCCACCATCACGGGCTCCATTGGCGTCTTCGGCATGCTGCCTACCGCCCAGGGTCTGATGGACAAGTTGTCGGTGCGCGCGGGCGGTCACGGCACCACCTGGCTGGCCAACGCCTACGACCCGCGCAAGCCGCTGGACCCGCGTTTCGAGCAGTTGGTGCAGTCGGCGATCGGCCGCGTCTACACCGACTTCACCACCAAGGCCGCCACGGCCCGCAAGACGACGCCCGACAAGATCGACGCCGTGGCCCAGGGGCGGGTGTGGACCGGCGCGCAGGCGCTGGAGCGCGGTCTGATCGACCGCAACGGCAGCTGGGCGGACGCGCTGAAGGCGGCGTCCACTCGTGCCAAGCTGCCCGACGATGCCCGGGTGCGCTGGATGGAGCGCGAGCCTGGCCGTCTGGAGCAGGTGATGGGCTTCTTCAAGTCCAGCGCGACAGGTGCCGTGCTGGAAGCGCTGGGCCTGCAAGCGGTGGCTGCCCCGGTGGACGGTCTGGGCGCCTGGGCCCTGTCCAACGCCGCTCGCCCGGTCGGGCTGGCTGACGCCGGGGCGTACGCTCTGCTGGAGTTGGTGTGGCTGCAGGACCTGGCGCAGCGTCGCCGGCCCTTTGATGCGGTGGTGCACTGCCTGTGTACCGCAGTGGACTGATCTGACCTGGCGGCTCCGGCCGGCACCTGTTGGCACCTGTTGACACCTTTTGGGCGCCGGCTTTCGACGATTCAAGCCCGCTGCGGCCCGGGGCGTCCTGCCTCCACCACGAATCGCGCGGCGCTGCGCACGGCGCTGGCGGGGTCGCGGGGCCGGTCCACGGCGCGCAGGTCGGCCTGCAGCAGGCCCTCGTCCAGGCGAAACAGCACACTGCCGCGCTGCCGTGCGTTACCGTACAGCAGGTGCGGGTTCAAGGGCAGGGCGGCGTCCAGCCGTGACTGCGCCGGGCCCCGGCTGGAGATCGAGGTGCCGCAGAACTCCGCGCCGATCACGGGGCTGCGCGGGTCGTCATAGTCGGGCCTGAGCTGGCTCACGTAGTGCGCGTGCACGTCCCCACCCAGCACCACCAGGCCCGGCACCTGGCGCTGCGCGGCCGTGGCCAGCAGGCGCTGGCGTGAGGGGGCGTAGCCGTCCCAGCCGTCGGTCCAGTAGCTCGGTTCGGTGGCCGGATCGGTCCAGCTCAGTCGTGACATCAAGGTCTGCTGGGCCACCAGGTTCCAGGGCCGCTCCAGGCTCCACCCCTCGGCCAGCCAGCGCTCCTGCGCGGCGCCCAGCAGGCTGCGCCGAGGGTCCAGCAGCTCGGGGCAGGCCTTCAGCGACACGGTGTTGGAGCCGAGAACGCGTCCGGGGCGCGGGCAGACCTGAGGATCCCGGTACTGGCGATCGTCCAGCAGGTGGATGCGGGCCAGGCGGCCCCAGTCCAGGTGGCCGTAGATGCGCATGGCATCGCCCTGGGGTCGGGCTGATTTCGGAAAAGGCATGTGCTCCCAGTAAGCCTGGTAGGCCGCCGCCCGCTGCTGTCGGAAGTCCCCGAAGAAGCCTCCGCCCACGGCCCCGGCATAGTCGTTCTCCACTTCGTGGTCGTCCCAGACCAGCACCCAGGGGGCGCAAGCATGGGCGGCCTGCAGCAGCGGGTCGGCTTTGTACTGGGCGTAGCGGTCTCGGTAATCCTCCAGCGTGGTCACACGGCCGCCGCTGACGGTGCGCACGGGGTCCACCGCCATCGCGTACTCGTAGATGTAGTCGCCCAGAAAGAGGATGAGCTCGGGTTGCGAGGCCGTGATGTCCCGCCAGGCGGCGTAATGGCCATACTCCCAGCGCTGGCAGCTCGCGATGGCAAAGCGAAGGGTGGCGGTGGACTGCGGCGCGGGGGCCGTGCGGGTGCGCCCCGGCGTGCTGCGGTCGCCCAGGGCCGTGAAGCGGTACCACCAGGCCCGCCCAGGGGCCAGTCCGACCGGCTCGGCATGCACGCTGTGGGCGGTGGCGGCTTCGGCCGTCTCCACCCCGCGTGCCGCGATCTGCGTGAAGGCCTCGTCATGCGCCAGTTCCCACTGCACCGACACCGCATCGGGCAGGCCTGGGCCCGTCAAACGTGTCCACAGCACCATGCCGTCGGGCCGGGGCTGGCCCGAGGCCACCCCCAGACCAAAGCGGGGTACGTCCGCCGCCCGGGCGCAGGCCACAAAGGTTGGAGCCCAAGAAGAAAGTGCTCCCGCACACATGGCCCGCACCAACGCGCGGCGGGCAGGTGCCCTGGGCGGCACCAAGTCATGTGCGTCAGGCATAAGGGGCGGTGCGGTCTTGAAGGCTTTGGGCGAGCGTCGAGTCTGCCAGAGCCCGGAATTTGAATTGCCTGTGGTTCCTGCCCCTTTTCCGGGCTTTGCGCAGCGCCCGGGGCCTGAAGAATAGGTTCAATGTGCCGTCATGTCCCCCAAGAAACGGCAAACAGGGATCTTGTGTTGCACAGGGCTTCAGGCCTTTGGAGAAGATTGTGATGACGTCCGCATTGCACCGACGTTCTAGCGAGGCCACAGCGGCGACGCGGCGGCCAGGTTTCATGGAAGACCGCGTGGACGCCTACTACCGCGACCGCGCGGTCAATCCTGAAACCGGCTCGCACCCTCTGAAGGGTCGCGTGCCGGCCGAAGGCGATATCCTGGTCACCAGCAACGACTACCTGTCGCTGGCCCGTCATCCGCAGATCGTGGAAGCCCAGTTGCAGGTCTTGCGCGAGATGGGCCACGGCGAGCCCCGCTCGGGGGTCTTTGCCTTCGGTGATGCGCCGCTGCGTTTGCTGGAAAGGCAGATGGCTGAGGCGATGCACTCTGAAGACGCGCTGGTGGCCCAGTCGGGGTGGTGCGCCAACACGGGATTGCTGCAGTCCATCGCCGATGCCAGCACCCCGATCTATATCGACATGTTCGCTCACATGTCGCTGTGGGAAGGTGTACGCAGCGCGGGTGCTGTGGCGCGGCCCTTCCGTCATAACAACCCCGAAGCCCTGCGCAAGCTGGCAGCCAAGCACGGCCCAGGCGTGGTGGTGGTGGACTCCCTGTATAGCACCAACGGCGACCTCTGCCCACTGCGGGAGATGGTGGACGCGGCCAGCGAGTCGGGCTCGGTGATCATCGTCGACGAGTCTCACTCGCTGGGGGTCTACGGCGCACATGGCGAGGGCATGGTGGCCGAGCAGGGCCTGCTGGACCGGGTGCACTTCCGCACCTCCAGTCTGTCCAAGGCTTTCGCTTCCCGAGGTGGCGTCGTGCTGTGCTCGGCACGCTATGCCGAGTACCTGCGCTACCAGTCGCTGCCGGCCATCTTCAGCTCCAGCATGCTGCCGCACGAAATTGCGGGGCTGGGGGCCACCGTCAAGGTCATCCAGCGTGAGGGTTTCCGGCGCGAGAAGGTCATGCGCAACGCGCGCGAACTGCGTGCCCGGCTGCGCGGCATGGGCTATGACGTGGGCGTGGACGATACCCAGATCATCGCCTTGGTTGCAGGCCCCGAGCATCTGACCATCCAGCTGCGCGATGCGTTAGAGTCGCGCGGGGTCTTTGGCTCGGTGTTCTGCGATCCGGCCACGCCGCGTAACCGCTCCTTGGTGCGGCTGACACTGAACGCCGACATGGGGCGCGATGCGGTGGAGCGCATCGCTGAGGTCTGCGAGCAGATTCGTCCGGAACTCGCGCTGGACCAGTGGCCCTGTGCCCGGCGTGCTGAGCGGCTGGTGGCCTGAGCCAGCCCCAAGGCGCGCTCACCGACCGCAGGTCCTTTGGGATCTTGCCCCGCCTGGTAAGCCCGCTGTGCCTCAAAACCGCGAATCTGACCAAGCGCGGGTCGCACCTGATGCGGCGGCGGGTACGGGCTCCGGCCCCATGAGCTGATCGATCAGATCCATGATCCAGACTTCCACATCGGTCTCGTCGTAGGAGCCGGGTTCGTTCTCGGTGGACAGCGCGAGCCACCGCTCTCCTTCGCCGCTCATGGTGGCCTTCAGGTGCTGGAACCGGGTGCGAAGCAATCCGTCCACCTTGTCCGCAGGCCAACGACTCACGTCCACGAAGATGGACCACACGAGGTTGGGCCCGCTGCCTGACATCTCGTAGTAATACTCCACGTCGCGGTGACGGCTGTGCTCGGCGTGCAGCAGACGTGGAATGCGTGAGACGCGTGCCACGCGTATGCGCTCTCGGGCGGTAGCTGCGAACTCCAGCACCCCTGGCTTGTTCAGGGCGTACAGCCGGGTGAGCTGCGGGAAGTCGCGCACGGAGGCCGCCAGCTCGGTCAGGTCCAGAAATATCAGGCCGGGCAGGCTCACGCCCGCTTTGCGCAGCAGCCACACGAACTCCTCGGTCATGAGCAGACCGTTGGCACCCAGACGGTCCTGCACCGAGGCCGCCTTGGTCAGCTCTTCCAGGCGTGCGGTGAGGTTCACGTTCAGGCCCATCACCGTGGGGTCGATGAGCGTCTCGCTGGCCAGGTTGCCGTAGACCACCTCACCGGCGTGCAGGGCAATACCGAAGTTCATGGGCGAGGCCTTCAGCGCCTGCGCGCTTTCATTGACCCGCTCCACCGACTGCACGAACACGCAGGCCAGGGAGAAGACGTTGAGAACGGCTTCCTCGCGCGACTGATCGATGTCGCTGTACAGGAAGATGCAGTCCCCCACGGGCTTGAGCACGGCCAGGTCCTGGCCGATGGAGGTGATCTCGGAGTAGCACTGCGCGATGAGCTGCGCCACCTGCAGCTCGTTCTCGCCGTCGAACATCTTGCTGAAGCTGCGGATGTCGGCCTGCATCAGTGCGCAGAAGCGCCGCTCGTGGCGGGTCATGCGGGCCAAGGCTTCCTCAAGCCCATAGCGGTCCTCGAAGCTGCGCAAGCGCTCGATCACGGTGTTGTTCAGAAAGTGGCCCAGCAGGTCGTTGCGTTCGCGCATGAGGGCTGCGTTCTGTCCGGCCAGCGTGCGCAGCCGCCGGTCCATGGCCGCTTCGGCTTCTCGAGACCGCTGCAGACGCAGGTTCACCGCACTGCCCACGAACAGCGTGAACAGGTACACCACGAACACCTCACGTGGGACGTGTACGGCCAGGTCTTCATGCCCTGTCAGCACAAAAGCGCCGTAGGCCAGCGCCGAGCCGGCCAGGTACAGGCCCACCGCCAGCGTCCAGTGCATGAAGAAGGTGATCAGAAAGGTGCCCGCCACCACCGTCAGCACCCAAGGCAACGAGTACTGGTTCAGAAACATGAACAAGGAGAACTGGAATGGCACTGCGATCGTCAGCGCGAGGTGCCAATACAGCGGCAGCCAGCGCCGCAGAGCGGGGGGCCATCGTTTATGGAAGACGATGGGCACGCACACTGCGCTGATGGCCAGACGCAGCCAGATGCTCTCAAAGGGTTGTGGAATGACCACCGTCCACACCAGGTAGAACAGCGGATTCCCGACGATGCCGATGATCGCCAGGGTGACCATGAAAGGCTCGGCGTAATGCGTGCTGCGCGCCAGAGCGCGCCCTATGCCGCTGGGCTTCAACGGCTGCTCTGCAGTCATCGGCGAGGCAGGGTCATGGCGGGGCCAAATCTGGTAGTGCCCGGCGGGCCACCTTCTGCCGCTGGGCCAGGCCCGCGCGACTTCATTCGGTCATCGGGGAGATTAGCACGCTCGGCACCTCGGCACAGTCCGCGTCTGACATCTGCTGCAGCGAACTTGGAGCGCCCGTACCGCCAGGCCGGCCCAGGTGGTTCAGGGAGTTCAGGTGGCTATGATCCGCCCCCCATGTCCGCCGCCCCTGCCTCGCTCAACCCCGCCCAGAACCAGGCCGTGCACCACCTGAACGGGCCGTGCCTGGTGCTGGCCGGCGCCGGTTCGGGCAAGACGCGGGTGATCGTGCACAAGATCGCCAAGCTGCTGCAGACGGGGCTGGAGCCCCAGCAGATCGCGGCCATCACCTTCACCAACAAGGCCGCGGCCGAGATGCGCGAGCGCGCCAAGGCCTTGGTGGGCCCGCGTGCGGCGCGGGACCTGGTGGTCAGCACCTTCCACTCGTTGGGCGTGCGCCTGCTGCGCGCCGACGGCACGCGCCTGGGATTGAAGGAGAACTTCTCCATCCTCGACAGCGACGACGTGCTGGGCGTGCTGCGCGACGCCGGCGGCACCACTGACGCCAAGACCGCACGCGGCTGGCAGTGGGCCATCAGCCTGTGGAAGAACCAGGGCTTGAACGCTTCGCAGGCCGCGGCTATGGCCCAGGACGACCTGGAGCTCACGGCGGCCAAGGTGATGCAGCGCTACGAGGAGCGCCTGAACGCCTACCAGGCGGTGGACTTCGACGACCTGATCGGCCTGCCACTGAAGCTGCTGACCACCGACGCGCAGGCCCGGCAGAAGTGGCAGGACACGTTCCGTCACCTGCTGGTCGACGAGTACCAGGACACCAACGCCGTGCAGTACGAGCTGCTCAAGGCCCTGGTGGGCGAGCACACGCCCTTCACGGCTGTGGGCGACGACGACCAGAGCATCTACGGCTGGCGCGGCGCCACCATCGATAACCTGAAGCGCCTGCCGCAGGACTTTCCGCGCCTGAAGGTCATCCCGCTGGAGCAGAACTACCGCTCCACCGGTGCCATCCTGCGTGCGGCCAACCATGTGATCGCCAAGAACCCCAAGATTTTCGAGAAGAAGCTGTGGAGCGAGTTTGGCGAAGGTGAGCCGGTCCAGGTGGTGGAGTGTGATGGCGAGGAGCACGAGGCCGAACGCGCCGTGGCGCGCATCAACGCGCTGCGCGCGCGCGGCGGCACGGTGAAGTTCAGCGACTTCGCCATCCTGTACCGCGCCAACCACCAGGCGCGCGTGTTCGAGCAGAAGCTGCGCGCGGCGCAGATCCCCTACAAGGTCTCGGGTGGGCAGAGCTTCTTTGACCGCGCCGAGATCAAGGACCTGTGCGCCTGGTTGCGCCTGCTGGTCAACCAGGACGACGACCCCGCCTTTTTGCGCGCCGTCACCACGCCCAAGCGCGGCATCGGCCACACCACGCTGGGAACGCTTGGCGAGTTTGCGGCGAAGTGGAAGACCAGCCTGTTCGAGGCGCTGTTCTCGCCCAGCCTGACCACCGTGCTCAAGGGCAAGGCGGTGGAGGTGCTGCAGGACTTTGGCCGTGAGATCAATGACCTGGAGCACCGCGCGCGCCAGACCACGGGCGCCGAGGATGCCAAGGCTCTGTTGCTGGGCTGGCTCAAGGACATCGGCTACGAACAGCACCTGTACGATGGCGAAGACAGCGAGAAGCTGGCGGCCGCGCGCTGGACCAACGTGCTGGACTTCGTCGACTGGATCGCCCGCCGCTGCGGCGGCGAGCTCACGCAGGAAGGCGGCACCTTCGAGACCGAGAAGCAGAGCGTGCTGCAGGTGGCGCAGACCATCAGCGTCATCATCAGCCTGGCCGAGCGCGGTGACGAGCAGGATGTGGTGACGCTGTCCACCCTGCACGCCGCCAAGGGCCTGGAGTGGCCGCACGTGGTGCTGGCCGGCGTGAACGAGGGCCTGCTGCCTTTCCGCTCGGGCGACGAGGACATGACGCCCGAGCGCCTGGAAGAAGAGCGGCGCCTGATGTACGTGGGCATCACCCGCGCCCGCACCACGCTGGCGGTGAGCACGCTGCGCCGGCGCAAGCGCGGGCGCGAGACGGTGGCTGGCGTGCCCAGCCGCTTCATTGCCGAGATGAAGCTGGGCGAGGGCCTGGTCAAGGAAGACCCGCGTGAGCGGCTGCGCAAGCTGCGCGAGCAACTGGCCGCGCGCCCGGCGGTGGTGGTGGACCGGGGCTGAACGTCGTCGAGGTGGCGCGGGCACGCGCTGAAGCACGCCAGACGGTCATCCGCGGCGGCGGGCTGCTGCGGCCCCCAACCCGACCCGTGCCGCAGCTCAGGACTGGCTGGCTTCGGTCAGCGTGTGCAGATCAGCCTGGCTGAGCGCCAGGTGCGCAGCGCCCTGCAGTTCCTCCCACTGGGCCAGCGAGGTGGCGCTGGCAATGGGCGCTGCAATGCCTGGCTGCCGCATCTGCCATGCCAGGGCCAGCTGCGCCGGTGTGGCCTTCAGGCGTGCGGCCATCTCGTCCAAAGCGGCCAGCACGCGCCAGCCACGCTCGTTGAAGTAGGCCGTCTTCACGCCGGCCCCGCGGGGGCTGCGGTTCACGTCCGCCTCGCTGCGGTACTTGCCCGTGAGGAAGCCGCGCGCCAGGCCGAAGAAGTTGATGACGCCCAGCCCCTCGCGCACGCACAGCGCCTGCAGCTGCGCCTCGTATTCACGGCGGTCCAACAGGTTGTAGAGCGGCTGCAGCGTCTCGTAGCGTGGCAGGTTCAGGCGCGCGCTGGTGTCCAGCGCCTGCTGAAGGCGTGTGGCGCTGTAGTTGCTGGCGCCGATGGCGCGCACTTTGCCGGCCTGGATGAGGTCGGCAAAGGCGCCTAAGGTGTCTTCCAGCGGGGTGTCTGGATCGTCCATGTGGGCCTGGTACAGGTCGATGCGATCGGTCTGCAGCCGGCGCAGCGAGTCGTCCACCGCCTGGCGGATCCAGCCGGGCTGCAGGCGCTTGCCGGGGTCGTCGGTGGGGTAGCCCACCTTGGTGGCCAGCACGATGCGCTCGCGCAGGCCGCTGCCCTTGCGCGCGGTCAGCCAGCGGCCGATCACCGCCTCGGACTCCCCGCCCTGGTGCCCGGGCACCCAGCGCGAGTAGACATCGGCGGTGTCGATGAGGTTGAAACCCGCCTCGACAAAGGCGTCCAGCACCGCAAAGGAGGTGCGTTCGTCAGCCGTCCAGCCGAACACGTTGCCGCCCAGGGCGATGGGGGCGGTGTACAGGCCGGTGCGGCCCAAGGGGTTTGCTTGCATGTCGAGGTGTTTCGGGTCCGTTGGGGGAAGCGCCGGGTCGAGGCCCTGAACGTTCGGGTGCGCTGGGGCGTCAGCCTACCGCAGACGCCGCACCGCCTCGCGCAGCGCTTGCCCTGGCGTCACGCCCAGCGCATGCGCTGCGGCGTTGACGTGCGACACCACGCCGTGGTCCCAGGTGTCCCGCGCGTCGCCGATGCGCGCGCTGGTGTGGGCCACCGTGGCCGCAGCGCACCCGCGCGCCTGCAGCATGTCCAGGGCCGCGATCCCGGCGCCATCCTTGCCCACGCCCGCGTCATTGAACACCGCCAGCTTCAAGGGGGCCGCCAGGGCAAAGCTGCCCGAACTGGTGCCGCCGTGCGAGCCGGAGACCACGATGCTGCCAGCGTCGCCGGGCTTCACCTTGGTGATGGTGTCCATCAGCCACACGCGGGCATGCCCCTGACGGCGCCCTTGGGCGTCCGCCTCGATTTCCAGTCGCTCGATCATCGAGTGTCCGTGGTGGTGTGAAAGGCTTCTTGTGGCGTCACAGCGCCGCTGCGAACGCCTCATCCAGCCGGGTACGCCAGAGCGCCTTGACGCTCTCGGTCACGAAGCTGGCGTCCAGGCTGTTGCGCGAGAGCTGCCAGGCCTGCCGCGGGCCCAGCTCAGGGTGGGCATCGAACAGCGCCCGGTAGTTCTCCCCCACATAGCCGCCAAAGTAGGCCGGGTCATCGGAGTTCACGGTCACACACAGGCCGGCGTGAAGCAACTGGGGCAAGCGGTGCGAGGCCATGTCGGGGTAAACGCACAGCTTGACGTTGGACAGCGGGCACACGGTCAGAGGGATCTGCCGACGCGCGAGTTCGGACACCAGCGCAGGGTCTTCCACGCACCGCACGCCGTGGTCAATGCGCTGCACCTGCAGGTCGTCCAGCGCGGTGCGGATATAGGCCGCGGGGCCTTCCTCGCCTGCATGGGCCACCAGATACAGGCCCAGGGCGCGGCATCGGGCGAAGACGCGCGAGAACTTCTCCGGCGGCTGGCCGCGCTCGCTGGAATCCAGACCCACGCCAATGAAATGCTCACGCCAGGGCAGGGCGGCATCCAGCGTCGTAAAGGCCTCTTCCTCGCTCAGGTGGCGCAGGAAGCACAGGATCAGCGCGCTGCTCAGGCCCAGCGTGCTCTCGGCCTCCTGCCGTGCCCGGGTCAGCCCCTGGATCACGGTGCCCATGGGCACGCCGCGCGAGGTGTGCGTCTGGGGGTCGAAGAAGACCTCGGCATGCACCACGCCGTCGGCCGCGGCGCGGCGGAAGTAGGCCATGGCCATGTCGAAGAAGTCCGCCTCCTGCAGCAACACCGAGGCCCCGGCGTAGTAGATGTCCAGAAAGCTCTGCAGGTCGGTGAAGGCGTAGGCCGCGCGCAGCGCCTGCTCGCTCGCATAGGGCAGGGTGACTTGGTTGCGCCGGGCCAACTCGAAGATCAGCTCAGGCTCCAGCGAGCCCTCGATGTGCATGTGCAACTCGGCCTTGGGCATGCGCTGCAGCAAGCCAGGCAGGCGGTCGCGGGGAATGCGGTCCAGGTCGTGCGGTGTCATGGCGGTCTCTACGAAGGTCTGCGCTGCCCAAGAAAGCGCACAGCACGGTGCGGTGGATATGATGCGTCTTCGCAAGATCGATTCTGAGTCACTTCGACCTCGTCCTGTCCGCTGACGTCATGGTCGTTGACGTGTTGGGCATTGCAGACGGGCGGGGTTCGGGTGATCGAGCCTGGGGTGCGTCCGCGGTGCAGTGGTCGTCGCCAAGCAGATGAAGGGGTGACAGCGTGGAAGGCAACAGCCTGATGGCCCTGGTCTACGTCAGCAGCGCCACAGGTCGACTGGGCGCAGAGCAGATTGACGGCCTGCTGGCCAGCTCGCGGCGCGTCAACGCCCAGGCTGAGGTGACGGGCGCCTTGCTGCACCACGACGGCAGCTTCTTGCAGTACCTCGAAGGCCCGCCCCAGGGGTTGGAGCGGGTTTGGCAGCGCGTGGTGTCCTGCCGCTTGCACCACAGCATCAACCCCCTGGTGCGTGAGCCGGTTGCCCAGCGGCACTTCGACCGCTGGCACATGGGCTTTGCTGAAGCGCCGGCCACCGTCTTGCAGACCTTGTCGCAGTCCCGGTGGCGGTCTGCTGCGGGCAGCTTGGTGAACGCTCAGGAGCCCTCCAGCGCCCTGGCCTTGTTGACTGACTTCTGGCGCCGCGCCAAGGGGTTCTGACGGCCCGCGGATTGCATCCGCACCAGCAAGGGCAGCAACCGCGTCTGAGCACGCGCAACCGCCTGGGGCCGGATGCTGCTACGATGACTGGGTAGGCGTGCTCTAGATCTTCTCTCAGTCGGTTCTTTGTTCTCGCCCGCCGGCCAGGCTGGCGGTTCGGCCCAATCTTCCATCGGTGAGTTGCGGGGTGTTTCTGCACGGCGTCCGCATGTGTGGGCGTCTCACTGAAAGGAAATGAAAAATGGCCAAGGAAACCGGTATCGTCAAGTGGTTCAACGAGGGCAAGGGCTTCGGCTTCATCGCCCCTGATGGCGGCGGCAAGGATCTGTTCGCCCACTTCAAGGAAATCCAGGGCACGGGTTTCAAGACCCTGATGGAAAACCAGCGCGTGGAGTTTGAAGTGACCCAGGGCCAGAAGGGCCCGCAGGCGTCCAACATCCGCGTGGTGGAGTGATCCGCTGAGTTCGGGGTTCCCTCCGGAAACCCTGCGCACCGGCCGCGGCGAGTCCGCGGCTTTTTTTCGTCTCGTGCACCACCTGCCCGGGCCGCGAGAATCCCTCCATGTCCGAACCTGAAGACCTTCGCGTGCTGCGCCTGCAGGGTGCGAGCAACTTTCGTGACCTCGGGGGTTACCGGGGACACGAGGGTCGCACGGTGCGCTGGCGCAAGATCTTCCGCTCCGACCACCTCGGGCGTCTGACCCCCGAGGACGAGGCGGTGCTCTCCGGGCTGGGCCTGAGCCGCGTGCTGGACTTTCGCGGCGAGCAGGAGCGGGCGGCGATGCCCAACCGGCTGGGCTCGGCCGCGCAGCACGCCCTGGCCATCGAGCCCACAGTGGTGCAGCGCATGCAAGACCTGGCCGCGGCCGGGCAGCGCGTAACGGCAGCACTGGCCGTGGAGTTGATGAAGGAGCTTTACCGGGCGCTGGTCCATGACCAGGCCCACCGCTTTGCCGAACTCTTCGAGCACCTGCTGCAGGCCGACAGCCCCGTGGTCTTCCACTGCACCGCGGGCAAGGACCGCACGGGCTTTGCCGCCGCGCTCATCCTGCACGCGCTGGGCGTGCCGCGCGAGGTGGTGCTGCAGGACTACCTGCTGACCAACGCGCTGTACCAGCCCCCACCCCTGCCCCACACCGACACGCCAGTCGAGGCGCTGGCGGTGCTGTGGCGCGTGCAGGCTGACTTCCTGGAGGCCGCCTTCGAGGCGCTGGAGGCGGCGCACGGTGGCGCAGACCGCTACCTCGAGCAGCGTCTGCGCGTGGGTTCGGCGGCCCGCAAGGCCTTGATCGAGCGCTACCTGGAGCCGACGCCCGCTGCGCGTTGACTGACAGCTTCAACGCCCTGACCCCCGGGGTTCCCCTGCCTTGCCGCGGCGCGCGGCCTGCCGCATGCTTCGTCCATGACGACCCGGCGCAGGGTCTGGCCGAGGAGGGCACGATGTACACCAAGGTGTTGCTGGCTTATGACGGCTCCGAGGCCGGTCAGAAGGCGTTGCTGGACTGTCGCGAGATCGTGCAGTGGACCAACGCCGAGTTGCGGTTGATCGCTGTGATGCCCCGCCCAGTCACCTCGGTGGCCGCGGAGGGCTGGGTTTACACCCAGGAGGCCGACGTGGCCCAGCGTGACCGCTACCAGGCGGTATTGGACAGCGGCCTGCAGCGATTGCGCGAAGCCGGCCTCAAGGCCGAAGGCGAACTGGTGCAGGGTGACTCGGTGGAGGAAATCGCGCACTGCGCTGGCCGCATTGGCGCCGACCTCATCGTGGTGGGCCACAAGCACCTGGACCGCTGGACCGAACGCTGGTGGCGTGGCTCGGTGTCCAAGGCCTTGATCGAACAGGCGCCCTGCAGCGTCCTGGTGGCCATCACGCGTTGAGAGGAGCGCCCGCAGCCGGGCGGGCGGTTGCGCGTCGCTGTCTGTTGATGGGGCTCGTGACTGCCAGGGCACGCCAGAGCGCCTTTGGCGGTTCAGAAGAGCACCGTCAGCTTCAGCCAGCTCTCGGGAAGCCAGTTGTTCACGCGTGCTTCCAGCCACTTGTCCGCTCCGGTCAGGATGGCCACACCCATGGCACCCAGCAGCACGGCAAACGCGTTCTTGATGCCGGCGATACGCGCCATCACCCAGCCGCGTGCGCGGGTGAAGCCGGCGCGGGAGGCATAGGCCACTGCCACCAGCGGCACGGCCGCCCCCAGGCCGAAAAGGCCCAGGATCACGCCGCCGCGCACCCCACCGCCCTCGCTGGCTACCAGTGCAAGGGCCGAGGCCAGCAACGGGCCCGAGCAGGGGCTCCACACCAGGCCCAGCACGCCGCCCAGCATCAACGCACTGCCCAGAGATCCGCCAGAAAAGCGCGATGACGCCGCTTGCGCGCCGCTGGCCAGCGGCGTCATCAGCTGCGTGAAGCGCTCGTTCCAGGCCGGCACCAACATCACCAGCGCGAAGGCGATGAGCAGCCAGCCGCCGCCTGCGCGCACCACGTCGGTGTCCAGCCCCACGGCCTGGCCGACGGTGCCCACCAGCACGCCGATGCCGGCAAATGACAGCGCCATGCCCAGGCCCAGCGCCACGGGCGCCAGGCGGTGGTTTTGTAACGCGCCGCCCAGCACCAGCGGCAGCAGGGGGAAGACGCAGGGGCTCAGCGTGGTAAGACTTCCGGCGGCCAGGCTCAGGCCGACTTCAGGGAGGGTGACGGCCATCGCCCGGCCCGCCTTACAGCGCGGCCTTCAGGGCACTGCGGAACTTGGCAGCTTCCGTGTCACCGCCCAGGCGGGCCTTCTCCTCCTTGCCACGGAAGACCACCATGGTGGATTGGCTGCGCACCTTCAGGGCCTTGCGCAGGTCCTTCTCCTTGTCGTAGTCGGCAATCAGCAGCGTCACGTCCAGGCCCTTTTCACCCTTGAGCTGGGCAATGGTCTTTTCCTGCTGCTTGCAGGTGCCACACCAGTCGGCATGGAAGTGCACGGCTACGGGTTTGCCTGCAGCCTGCGCTTCGGCCAGGGCCTGCGCCGAGTAGGGCTTGACCTCCAGGGCCTGCGCCAGGGTGGCGGCGGCACCGAGCACCAGGGCCAGGGCGGTAAGCAGAAGGTGGTGGGTGGTAGTGAACATGGGTGAGCCTTTCAAATAGGAGCGGGATGAACAGCCTGTGGTGGGGTGCTGGGCTTCGCCTTGAAGGCGACGGCCAGGGGCCACTGACAGGCCATTCGCTGCAGGGCCCGTGACGGTTACACCGACGCGATCAATCCGAAGCAGGCCCTTCAATTTCTTGCAGCGAAGTGCCCGCGGCTGCGGCCTGAAGCTCCAGCCCGTGCGGGCGTCACCAGCGCAGCAGCCGGGGGCCGAGCAGGGCGCCTGCTGCCGCGCAGGCGGCAATGCCCGCGGTGTACCAGACGGCGACGTAGGCAGCCGAAGATTCCGGGCAGCAAAACGAGTAGGCAAAGGCGCCGCAGGCGCCGGCCGCTCCGCCAGCCAGCGCGCCCGCGGCGCGCAGCCAGGTGGGTGCCAGTCGGCGCAGGGCTGCCACCGCTGCCGCGAAGACGGGCAGAGCCAGCAGCATCACCTTCGGCGCGCAGGTCACCCAACTGCTGTCACGGCCCAGCACCGTTGCGGCCTGCTGGGCAGCGGGCGCCTGGCTCCAGACCATGAAGCCGATGGCCGCCATCAGCAGGAACACGATGCCCGCAGCCCGCAGCGGCCAGCGCACGGGCCGTGCCGGCAGCCCAGCATGGAAGGCTGCCATCCCCAGTGCCCAGGCCAGC
Source organism: uncultured Rubrivivax sp. (assembly GCA_964432385.1). Lineage (GTDB taxonomy): Bacteria > Pseudomonadota > Gammaproteobacteria > Burkholderiales > Burkholderiaceae_C > Rubrivivax. Next base: position 5,309 of record CAYSOD010000010.1, on the reverse strand, counting down.
AGGCCGGTGTAGGCCAGCTTCATCCAGGGTGCGGGCGTGGCGAAGTCGCTTGCCGGCGCGGCGCCCAGCACGGCCAGCCCGCCCGCCAGGGCCAGCGCGGTGGCCCCTGCCAGCGGAAGGCCCATGGCGCGCCAGCCGGAACAGCGTGGCGCCGGCCCGGCGCCGTGCGCCAGGGTGTTGATGAGTTGATCGGTGTGCATCGGTTCAATCTCCTGCCGGCGGCTTGGGGGTGCTGGGCTGCACCCACGCCGCCAGGCGCTTGAGCCCCCGGTGGACCTGGACCTTGATCGCTGAGACAGAGTCGCCTGTCTCCACTGCGGCCTCGGCCACGGACAGGCCTTCGAGCTTGGTGAGTTCGATCGCGCGTCGCTGCGCGGGCGGCAGCTGCGCCAGCAGCGTGCGCAGGTCCCGCCGTGCCGACGCAGCCTCTTGCGGTGCGTCCTCTGCCCGCCAGTCGTCAAAGTCGTCCACCGCATCGTGCAAGGCCTCGCGCCGGCCGTGGCGGCGCCAGTGGTCTACCAGCTTGTAGCGCGCAATGGCATGCATCCAGTGGCTGACGGGCAGGGCCGGATCGTGCGTGCTTCGTTGCACGTGCACGGCGATCAAGGTCTCCTGCACCAGATCCTCCACATCCTCGGGTCGGTCGGTCAGCCGGCGCCGCAGGTAGGCCCGCAGCCGGTCGGCCATCTTTTGCAAGGCCATACGGTAGGCGGCATCGTCACCGGCCTGGGCGCGCTGCCACAGCGGCGCCAAGCTGGCTTCGAAGGCGTCCGGCGCTTGCTGGAGGGTCATTCGTCGGAAGGGGCCTGGCGGTTACATGGGCTGCCCGTCGGCGGCTACCTTCTGCACGCTGTTCCCGGCGGCCGTCCACGACCGTGGTGCCGGGCGAGCATGAAATGACCGCGCGGCTGGGCCGGGACCTGCAGGTCGCAGCTCAGGGCATCACGCCACGACCAGCCGCGACTGCGGCGCCGCCACGCAGCGTCCTACCACGGCCGCGGCCTCGAAGCCGTGACGGCTGAAGGTGGCGCGCACAGCGTCCACGGCTTGCGGCGCGCAGGCCACCAGCAGACCGCCACTGGTCTGCGGGTCGGTCAGCAGGGCCTGGTCTTCAGAAGCAAAGCCGGCAGGCAGCACCACGTCATGCCCGTAGCCCGCCCAGTTGCGGCCGGAAGCGCCTGTAACGTAGCCTTGTGAGGCGAGCTGACGCACGCCGGGCAGTTGCGGCACGCTGGCCCAGTCCAGCTGCACTTCGCACTTCGCGCCGCGCGCCATCTCCAGCGCGTGACCGGCCAGGCCAAAGCCCGTGACGTCGGTGATCGCGTGCACGCCTGGCAGCGCGGCCAGGTCCGGCCCGGGGGTGTTGAGCTTGGTGGTGGTGGCGATCATCTGCGCATAGCCGGCCTCGCCCAGCTGGCCCTTCTTCAAGGCGGCGCTCATCACGCCTACACCGATAGGTTTGCCCAGTACCAGCACATCGCCGGGCTGCGCATCGGCGTTGCGCTTGACGTGGTCCGGGTGCACCAGGCCCAGGGCCACCAGGCCGTAGATGGCCTCCACCGAGTCGATGGTGTGGCCGCCGGCAATCGGGATGCCCGCCGCGCGGCACACCGAGGCGCCGCCTTCCAGGATGCGGCCGATGGTGGCGGTGGACAGCACGTTGATCGGCATGCCCACCAGGGCCAGCGCCAGGATGGGTCGCCCGCCCATGGCGTAGACATCGCTGATGGCGTTGGTGGCGGCGATGCGGCCGAAGTCCAGCGGATCGTCCACGATGGGCATGAAGAAGTCGGTGGTGGCGATCAGCGCCTGCTCGTCGTTGAGCTTGTAGACGGCGGCGTCGTCGGCCGTCTCGATGCCCACCATCAGTTCCTTGGGGATGGGCATGGCCGCCGTGCCCTTGAGGATCTCCGACAACACACCGGGCGCGATCTTGCAGCCGCAGCCGCCGCCGTGGGACAGCGAGGTCAGGCGGGGTTCGGCGGCGGGGGCGAGCTTGTCGCGGGCGTTCATGGAGGGTCTCCTTGAGAGGGGGTTGGGACCGAAGGCGGATGCGAGTGCTGGCAACAACGAAGAAGGTCGGGGCGCAGGGTTCAGCGGTGCTGGCGCGCGAGCAGTTCGTCCACCAGGCGCTGAAGTTGGGCGGCCTCCGCCTCGGGCGCGAACCGTGGGGCGCGGGCCAGGCATTGGCGGCGCAAGAGCGGCAGCATATCGGCATCGTCGCGCGCCCGCTGGAGCAGGCGCACCAGGCCAGCGTCGTCTCCGGGCTCGAAGTAGCCCGCGTAGTCGGCGCCCAGCAGGCCCACGTTGCCGTCGATGCGTGAGGCGATGACGGGGGTGCCGCTTCGGACGGCTTCCATCACCACGTGCGCGCCGCCCTCCATGCGGCTGGGGTGCACCAGCACGTGCGCCGCCTGGATGCGCCGGCGCGTCGTCTCGTGCGGCAGGCCGCCCAGCCAGCGGTACTGAGGGTGTGACGCGGCCAGCATCGTGGCCTGCTCGGCCCACTGCGGGTCCAGGGCGGCACCCACGTGGTCCAGCAGGATGTCCGGGCGGTGGGCCAGGCGCTGCACCGCGGCGAAGTAGGTCTGCGGGTCCTTCTCGGCGCGCAGGTGGCCGACCATCAGGGCACGCAGATGGCGGGTCGTGTGTGGCAAGGGCTGGCGCGCGCTGCAGGACTGCAGCACCACCCGGCACTTCGGTCGCAGCGCCAGCGGCAGGCGCTGCGCTCCGAGCTCGTTCAGCACCACCAGGGCATCGGCCAGTTCCAGCGACCGCTGCGCGCTGGCGTCATGCTCGATGTCGCGGTAGAGGTCGGTGCCCGTCAGCGCCACGATCAGCGGGGCCTCGGGGTGCTGCTCGCGCCAGGCGGCGATGGAGGCGGCCGAGCGGCGGGCGTGCAGCGCGATCATGAGTGCGGCCGTGTCTGGCGAGCAGGCCGAGCCTGCCCGTACGGACGCCCCGGGCGGTGTGGGCCGCGAGGAGGACAGCGACGGGCGACCTGCCAGCGGTGTCGGCCACGCCGCCGCCAGGTGCACGGGATGGTGGGCCGCGAGCATGCTGCGCCAGCGCCGCGCCGTCTGCCAGTTGCCGTTGTTCGCATCGGCCAGCGCGGGCGTGACGATCACAATCGAAGCCGTATGCATGGATCAAGCGTAACCGGCCTGACATCTGCGGGTGGCGTGGGGGCATCTCCAGCGCCCGGCGTGCAGAAAGCGGCTGTTCAGCCACACCCCTCGCACAGCGCCGAGGCTGTCTTGGCCCGCAGCGGCGGCCCCGACGCGCTGGCCCAGGCGCTGCAGGACAGCCGGCGCGACACCCTGGCCACCTTCGCCGCCTATGAACGCGCCTTGCCCAGCCTGCAGGTGCCGCACACACCCGAGTTGAACCCGCCGCTGTGGGAGTTGGGTCACGTCGGCTGGTTCCAGAGTTTCTGGATAGCCCGCAACCCCGTGGCCGAGCGCTCGCGCGGCCGTCACGCGGACCCGCTGGTGCCGCGGCTGGCGCAGGCCCCAGGTCATCGCCCTGATGCGGATGCCTTGTACGACTCCACCCGCGTGCCGCATGCCACGCGCTGGCAGCTGAACCTGCCCGATGCGCAGCTCACTCGCCGCGATCTGTCGCAAGGTTTGGCCGCGACCTTGGAACTGCTGCGGAACACGGCGACAGGTGCCAGTGAAAGCGCTGTGCCAGATCACGCGCAGGACATCGAACCGGGAGGTCTTGGTGAAGGCGCAGAGCAAGGTGCCGAGAACGCAGCGCCAGATAACACCCCAGACGATGCGCTCTACTTCTTCCGCCTGGCCCTGATGCACGAGGACATGCACCACGAGGCTGCGCTGTACATGGCGCAGGCCCTGGGCGTGCCCGTGGACGACCCCCGTTGGCAACCGCGCTCCTTACCCGAGCCCCCAGCGGAGCTGGAGGTGCCGGCCGGCCGGTGGCGAAGCACGCGGCCCGAGGCGGCAGGCTTCTGTTTCGACAACGAGCTGGGCGAGATGCAGCAGGAGGTTCCGGCCTTCACGATCGACGCTCAGGCCGTGCGCTGGGCCGAGTTCCTGCCCTTCGTGGAGGCAGGGGGCTACGAGCAGGCCCGCTGGTGGACGCCCGCCGGCTGGGCCTGGCGTCAGGCGGGTGCGCCGGGCTGGGCCCAACTGCCTGGCTTGAGGGGAGAGGCTGGCGAGGCTCGTGCGACAGGTCCCGCCGCGCCACGCTACCTGAGGCGAGACGGCAGGCATTGGCTTGTCTGGCGCCAGGGCCGGTGGACGCTGCTGGACCTGGCCGAACCAGCTTGCCACCTGACCTGGCATGAAGCGCAGGCCTGGTGCGCTTGGGCGGGCCGGCGGCTGCCCACTGAGTTTGAGTGGGAGCACGCGGCGAGCACACACCCCGAAGTCTTCGCCTGGGGGGCGGTGTGGGAGTGGACGTCCAGCCCGTTCGCCCCGTTTCCCGGTTTCGAGGCCCATCCTTACCGCGAGTATTCGGCGCCCTGGTTCGACGGCCGGCCCGTGTTGAAGGGCGCGTCCTTCATGACCCAGCCGCGCATGCGACACCTGCGTTATCGCAATTTCTTCGAGGTCCACCGCAACGATGTGCCAGCGGGGTTTCGCTCCTGCGCTGTGCGCGCGGCGTGAAGCGCGCGCTTCAACCCCAGGCCAGCCACACCCCGAACCAGCCGCGTTCGTCGGTCCAGCCCTGCGTGTGCGTGTAACCGGCCCGGTTGAGGAGAGCCTCGAAGGCCTGGGGGGTCCATTTGCAGGAGTTTTCGGTGTGTATGCGCTCGCCGGCGGCAAAACGCCTTTCGCAGGCTGCGCCGTCTCCCGCACCGTTTTGGGTGCCACCCGGCCAGCGCACGGTGAGGCTGCGCCGAGCCTCCAGGTGCATCTCGATGCGCGACTCCGCCGGGTTGAACACCGCCAGGTGCCGCCACTCACGCAGCTGGAAGTCAGCGCCCAGCAGGCGGTTGAGGTGGTGGAGCAGATTCAGGTTGAAGGCGGCCGTGATGCCCAGGGCGTCGTCGTAGGCCGCTTCCAGCACCTCCACGGGCTTGACCAGGTCCACGCCGATGAGCAAAGCACCACCAGCGGCCACCGTGCGGGCCTGCTGCAGCAGGCGCAAGGCCTCACTCGGCCCGAAGTTGCCGATGCTGGAGCCGGGATAGAACACCACCGCCGGCCCTGACACCAGGCCCGGGGGCAGGGCCAGCTCGGTCGAGAAATCCAGACCCACGCCGGCCATGGGCATTTGCGGGTGTTCACGTTGCAGGCACTGCAAGGACTGACGCAGGAACTCCACCGAGATGTCCACCG
>CAYSOD010000009.1:0-23601 GCA_964432385.1 uncultured Rubrivivax sp. | reverse complement strand
CCAGACGGTCGACGAGGCTGAGAAAGCCGCGCGCGTGCGCGGCGTGTTCGACTCCGTGGCCAAGCGCTACGACCTGATGAACGACCTCATGTCGGCGGGGTTACATCGTGCCTGGAAGGCCTACACGGTGGCGGTGGCCGACGTGCGCGAAGGCCAGAAGGTGCTGGACATCGCAGCCGGCACGGGCGACCTCACGCGGGCCTTTGCCCGCCGGGCGGGTGAGCGCGGCATGGTGGTGCACACCGATATCAACGAAGCGATGCTGCGCGAGGGCCGCGACCGGCTCGTGGACGAAGGCCTGGTGCTGCCTTCCACGGCCTGCGACGCCGAGCATCTGCCGTTTCGCGACCAGACCTTCGACCTCGTCAGCGTGTCCTTCGGGTTGCGCAACATGACGCACAAGGAGGCCGCGCTCAAGGAGATGTGCCGGGTGCTTCGCCCTGGCGGCCGGTTGCTGGTGCTGGAATTCAGCAAGGTGGCGCCGGCCCTGCAGGGCGCCTACGACTGGTACTCCTTCAAGGTGCTGCCGCGCATCGGCCAGTGGGTGGCCGGTGACGCCGACAGCTACCGTTACCTGGCCGAGTCCATCCGCATGCACCCCGACCAGGCCACCCTCAAGGCCATGATGAAGGACGCCGGTTTCGGCCATGTGGACGTGCACAACCTGACCGGTGGCGTGGTGGCGCTGCACGTGGGCATTCGCTGCTGAGCTCTCCCGCCGTCCTCGGATAGGGCGGGCTGGGAAGCCGCGCCAGTCCTGCGTTTGCTCAGCGCGGCCGCGGTAAGGGCGTGGCGGAATCGAGAGCCTGATCCACGGGCTTTCTCTTCATGCAGTTTGGCGCTTCTCCGGTTTCTGGCACCACCGGCTCTGGCGATGCCTCTGTTTCTTCTTCCTCCTCCGATTCCACCTGCTGGACCTTCGAGGTCACCGAGCGGGACATCCACCGATTTCTGCAGGCCATAGGCGAGCCTGTCCAGGTGAGCGTCTTGGGCTCGAATGGTCCCGACGCCGGGGCCTTGCCGGTGACGGCGCCGCCCCTGTTCTACCAGGTCATGGCCTGGCAGGACGTGGGGCCGCAGGACCTGCCGCCGGACGGCGCACCCCTGGAGACTCAGGGCGGGCTACATAAGGCGCGAAGCATGGGGGGAGCGAGTGAGTTCACGGTGCATCGCCTGGCGCGCGCCGGTGAGCGCTTTGTGGTGCGGTCCTCCCTCACCGGCGTGCAGACGCGCCAAGGCCGGCAAGGCACCCTGCACCTGGTCACCCGTGAAACCACTTTCACGGACGCCCTGGGTGTGGAGGCGGCCCGCGAAGTGGCCACCTACCTGCGGAGGGTGGCTTGAGGGGCGTGATGGATCTTCCCCTCGAAGGGTTCCTGCCCTTGCCCGTGGTGTTGCCCGAGTTGCGGGTGCTGCCCACGCCCATGCAGTTGTTCATGTTCAGCGCGATCACGTGGAACCGCCACCACATCCATTACAGCCAGGCGGCCGCGCAGGCCGAGGGGCACCCCGACGTGGTGGTGCAACGCTCGCTGATCGGCAACTACTTTGCCCGTCACGCAGGGGCCTGGTTGGGTACCGCAGGTCATGTGGCCCGGCTGGTCTGGCGCGTCACGGGGCCGGCTGTGCCTCATGAATGGTTGCGTTGCAACGGCGCGGTCCTGGAGTGGCTTGAGACCGATCCCACGCCGCAGGACGCGTTGGCCAGGGCTCGCTACCAGGCCTGGCTGACCACCGAGAGCGACCGCGAGGTGGCTGTGGCCGAGGGCGTGCTGTGCATCCGCGCTACTTTCTGAAAACGGTGGCGTCGACCTGGCGCCGCCACGGTGCCTGGGCAGCCTGCCAGGTGGGGCTGGAGCAGCTGGTCAACGGCTGGATGTTCTTCGAGTGGCTGCATGTCATCGAGTTGCGACGGCCAGCGCAGCCCGTGCACCTGCCCGCACGGTCCGCCCATCCGCGACCTGCGGCTGACGGGCCGCTGCAACCTGACGGTCTGACCACCCGCATCGCGGATGAGCCTGCTTTGCGGGCCTTGCAGCGCGAGGGGGGATGGGGCATCGATGACACCAAATTGGCCCTCATGCGTGCCGGGGACACCTGCATCCTCAGCCTGGTGGGTGGGCGCACGGCAGGCTACACCTGGGTGCACACGAAGGGGCGCCCGGAGATCCGCCCAGGACTGAGGCTGCAACTGCCCGATGGAGCCCTGTACAACTTCGCGGGCTTCACGCACCCGGTCTTCAGGGGCAGCGGCCTGCAGTCCCGCCGGCATGAGGCCGTCTGGGCGCAGCCCTGCTGGGCGCATTGGCCCACCATGCTGGGCTACGTCAAGGCCACCAACTTCGACTCCCGCCGGGGTCAGTCTCGCAGTGGCTATTTCAAGATCGGGTCCGTGCTGATGCTGGGCTCGCAGCGCCGCTTTCTCGCGCTGTTGTCGCCCAGCCTGCGCCGGCGCGGACTGCGCCGCGTGCACCAGGCCACGGATCAGGCCACCCGAGGCCTGCACCTGCTGAACCGTTGGTGCGAGCGTGCCTGGATCCCTCTGGCCTCCCATACCCTGGCGCCGTGGTGGCACCGGCGCCTGCTTCGAAAGGCTGAGCGCAGCAATCATCACACCTATTCCTGCTTCTACAGAGCTCCCGCCCAGCTGCAAGCGCTGAGCGGGCCGGTGCTGGACCACTTGGGCTTGCGGCGCGTGCCGGGTGACCGGCAGGCTCGGCCGCTGCGGGTGCTGCTGTATGCCTGCTCCAACGGTGCGGAGGCGTACACCTGGTCGGCCTGGCTGGCGGCACAGCGGCCCAACCTGGAGGTGTTGATCGAGGCTTCAGACCTGCACCCGGAGATGGTGGAGCGTGCCCGGGAAGGCCGTTACACCTGGGAAGAAGTGACCCGGCACCAGGAGGTGCCGGAGGCCTTCTTGTCTCAGGTCTTTGATCGTGATGGAGACGTATTCGTCGTCAACGAGCGCACGCGCTCCCGGGTGCGGTTTTCCTGTGCCGACATCGTGCAGGACGATCTGCGGACGCGGTATGGACAAGCCGACATCGTGCTCGCGCAAAACGTGCTCGTCCATCTGCCACCGACGCTGGCCCGGCGGGCCTTCGACAACATCGTGGACACGCTGCTGCCCACCGGGGCCTTGTTCATCGAAGGCATGGATCATGACCTTCGCGCGGCCCTCACGGCTGCCAGAGGGCTGCGACCTTTGGCCTGGCACGCCCGGGAGATCTATGACGCGAGCCGCTCGCACACCCCCTCTCGCTGGTGGAGTGTCTATGACGGCGCGGAGCCTTGGCGACCCTGGCGCCGCGAACCCCTGCGGCGGTACGGATCTATCTTCTTGCAGGGGGTTGCCAACGACAGGCTCCCCTCGCAGGTGCTCGCGGCGTGAGCGCGCCGGATGGTGGCCAGAAGGACCCCTCATCACGGGTGTCCATGACTCCCTGCCCCTTGGCTGAAGGGCTCGCGCCCGAGTGGCAGGCCTTGGAGGCGCGCGCCGAGCCGAACTTCTTCACGAGTTGGACCTGGATCGGCAATTGGTTGGCCCACCTGGATGCTGCCCAAGCGCCCTGGCTGCTGCGCGTGCACCAAGGTGAAGTGCTGGTGGGGTTGGGTGTTGTGGTGCGGCATTCCACCCGACGCCTGCGCTGGTGGCCTAGCACGGCCATGCACCTGCACGCCACTGGCCGGCGTGAACGGGACGACATCACGATCGAGCACAACGGGCTGCTCGCGCAGCGCGGGTGCGAGACGCAGGTGCATGCCGCGGTGGCGTCGCAGCTGTGGGCCCTGGCGCCGGAGGTCGACCAGCTGTGCCTGCCCGCCATGAGCGGCGACCGGGCCTGGTGGCGTGGGCCGGCGCCGCCTGTGCAGCGGGTGCGAGAGCACATCGAACCCGCCTATCGGGTGGACCTGTGCGTCTTGCGCCAGGCAGGTCGGGCCTATGTCGACACCCTGGGCTCACCGACCCGTTCGGCCGTGCGCCGCAGCCAGCGCCTGTATGAGAGCTGGGGAGCCTTGCGGCTGACGGCTGCTTCCACGGCCCGGGAGGGGCTGGCGTTCCTGGCGCGCCTGAAGCACTTTCACCAGCTCGCCTGGGCGGCCCGTGGGCGGCCGGGGGCCTTTGCCAACCCCCTGTTCGAGCGCTTCCATCAACGGCTGGTGGCCTTGGGCCTGCCGGCCGGCCAGGTGCAGTTGTGGCGCTTGCAGGCCGGGCCGCAGGAGGTGGGCTACCTCTACAACTTCGCTCACGGCGGGCAAGTGTTCGCCTACCAGAGCGGCTTTCATTTCGGCCTCACCGATCGCAATCACCATCCCGGGCTGGTGACGCACGCCTGGGCCGTGCAGCAGGCGCTGGACGCGGGCTGGCGAAGCTACGACTTCCTGGCAGGCGAGGCCCGCTACAAGGAGCAGCTCGCCCACCAGCGCTACACCATGACGGGCCTCACGCTGCATCGCGGCAGCGTGGGCCTGTGGCTGGAAGAAGCCTGGCAACACCTGCGTCATCTGCGCGGGAACCTCTCAGGCAGCGGCACGCCGACTTGAGCGTACGCAGCAACGCCCCCGGGGCGCCGTGGCGCAATGCAGTGATTGCCTCTTGGAGCCGCACCGACGTGCCAACACCCTCAAACCCCCCAGCGCTGTGGAGCGTGGCGTGCGCGCCCCGCTCGTTTCGGATCGGTCATTCGCTGGCGGGGCCGGCGGTTTGCGCCGTGTTGGGGGTCCTGCTGGCCCTGCCGCCCACGGCCTGGGCCGCTGACGGCGCAGGGGCCCCGAGCGCTGCGGCGGGCGTGGAGGCGCGGGCTCCCGAGGAATACCGGCTCGGCGCCGGTGATGTGCTGCGCATAGCGGTTTACCAGAACCCGGACCTGTCGCTGGAGTCTCGGCTGAGCGAGGCCGGGGTGCTGAACTTCCCCCTGCTGGGGCCCGTGCGTCTGGGGGGCTTGACCGTGGGCGCGGCTGAACAGTTGCTGGCGCGTGGCCTGCGCGAAGGGCAGTTCGTGCGCCAACCGCAGGTCAACGTCTCGGTGGTGCAGGTCCGCGGACATCAAGCCAGCGTGCTGGGCCTGGTCAACCGCCCAGGCCGGTTCCCACTGGAAGCCACGGGTCTGCGCCTGACCGATCTGCTGGCCATGGCGGGCGGCACCGCTCCTGGGGCTTCCGACGTTGCGGTGGTGACAGGGGTCCGCCAGGGTCGCATCTGGCGGGAGGAAGTGGACTTGCCGGCCCTGTTCAAGCCCGGAGGACAGGCCCGCGACCTGCCGATTGCCCATGGCGACACCGTGTGGGTGGACCGCCAGGCGCAGGTCTACATCTACGGTGAGGTGCAGCGCCCGGGGCCCTTGCGCTTGGAGCGGGGCATGACGCTGCTGCAGGTGCTGGCCACGGGTGGTGGGCTCACGCCACGGGGCACGGACAAGGGCATCCGACTGCACCGCCGTGGGCCCGACGGGCGCCTTCAGGTGATGCAGCCCGCCATGGACGACACCGTGCGTGACGGCGATGTCGTCCACGTGCGGGAAAGCCTCTTCTGAGTTGCCAGGACCCCGCGATGAATCTCTCCTCCTTTCTCTCGGCCCTGCGCTCTCGGATGTGGTTGGCCGTGGGCGTGCTGTTGTTGACCGTGGGTGCGGCGCTGGGCACCAGCCTGCTGATGCCTCGCAGCTATGTCTCCACCGCCACCGTCATCGTCGACCAGGGTCGGCCCGACCCCATGGTGGCGAGCACGGGCTGGCAGCCCCCAAACACAGGCGCCTTGTCGACCCAGATGGACATCATCCGCAGCGAGCGTGTGGCCACCGAGGTCATGCGGCGTCTGTCGCTCACCTCGGACCCCACGCTGCGCAAAGCCTGGGAGGCGGGCCGGGGCGAAGAGGGTGCGAGGACCCTGGCCGACGCACAGGCAGCGCCCCCCGGTCTGCTCCAGGCCTGGATCGTGGAGCGGCTGCTGGCCGCCCTGGAGGTCAAGCCGGCGCGCGACTCCGACGTCCTGTCCATCAGCGTGCGCTGGTCCACTCCCCAGCGCGCTGCCGAACTGGCCAACGCCTTTGCCCAGGCCTACCTGGACACCAGCGTCAGCCTGCGGGCCGATCAGGCCCGTCGCTACGCCGGCTTCTTCGAGGCGCGTGTGCGCGAGGCACGCGCCCAGCTGGAGCAGGCGCAGGCCCGGTTATCGACCTTCCAGCGAGCGCGAGGCGTGGTGGTGGGCGATGAGCGGCTGGATGTGGAGACCTCACGCCTGAGCGAACTGTCTTCGCAGTTCACCTTGCTGCAGGCCACCGTGGCGGAGTCTGGAAGTCGGTTGACGCAGTCCCAAGGGGCTGGGGCGGACCGGATGCAGGAGGTGCTGTCGCACCCCGCCTTGCTGACCCTGCGCAATGACCTGACGCGCGCCGAGGCGCGGGTGCAGGAGCTCAACGACCGCCTCGGTGACAACCACCCTCAGGTGCTGGAAGCGCGCGGTCAGGTGAACCTGCTGCGCTCGCGCCTGGACACCGAGACGCGGCGCGTGGCAGGCGGGGCTGCCGTGTCCAACACCATCAACCGGCAGCGCGAGAGCGAGATGCGCTCGGCGCTGGAGGCGCAGCGCCAGCGCGTCCTGAATCTCAAGGCGGTGCGCGACGAGGCCATGGTGCTGGCGCGCGAAGTGGACAGCGCCCAGCGCAGTTACGACGGCATGCTCTCGCGCTTGCAGCAGACCAGCCTGGAAAGCCAGGCCACGCAAGGTCAGGCCCACCTGCTGTCGGCGGCCCAGGTGCCGCTGGTGGCCGCCACGGCCGGCTGGATGGTCAAAGTGGGTCTGGCGCTGGGTCTGGGCTTGCTGCTCGCCCTGGGCGCCGTGGCGCTGGTCGAGCGCGTGGATGCCCGCGCGCGCCTGCCCGTGGCCACGGCGCAGTGGCTGGGCGTGCCCTTGCTGGGCGTGTTGCCCGGGCCGAAGGGGCGTGGCGCTTTCGCGCCCAACAAGTCTGCTCTCGTCCAGCCTTGGCGCATGGGCCGTCTGCCCGCGCCTTCTTCAGCTTCTTCATCCTCCAAGGAGTGACGCTCGATGGCGAGATTTCGTGATGTTCTGGCTCGAGTGGAAGTTGACGAGACCCTGATCCCCGTGACGCCTCGGCATGGTGACGATGCTCCTGCGAGCAGCCCTGAGACCCAGGCTGCCGGGTCGGCAGACATGGCGGGTCCGCTCGACGAGAGCCCGGCTCCAGCGCAGGGGCGGACCTCTCGTGCAGAGCCGCCCTGGCCTGACTCGGTCATACGCCATGACCGGCGGCTTGGCGAGATCCTGGCGCGCCGGTTGAGCTTGCCTGCGCCGGAGATCGACCGCATCGCCGCGGTGGCGCGCACGCGGCAGGTGCGCTTCGGCGACGCCGCCGTGGCCTTGGGCCTGGCCTCGGCACAAGACGTCTTTCAGGCCTTGTCCTCCCAATTCCGCTACGCCTGCGCCTCCCAGGCTCCTGGGCGTGACAGCGCCGAGCAGGTGATGCTGCAGCGGCCGCGTTCGCCCCAGGCCGAGGCCTTGCGTGCCCTGCGCAGCGAGCTCTCGCGCCAGGTGTTTCGCGATGGTGAGCCGGCGGCCTCTCTGGCGGTGGTGAGCCCGCAGGCCCAGGATGGCAAGTCGTTTCTCAGCGCCAACCTGGCGGTGGCCTGGTCGCAGGCGGGGCGGCGCACCCTGCTCATCGACGCTGACCTGCGCGGCCCCCGTCAGCACCAGGTCTTTGGGGTGGGCAACGGGGTGGGCTTGTCCAGCCTGCTCAGCGGCCGTGCCGGCACGGAGTCGATTGTCAGGATCGACGATGTGCCCGGCCTGTACGTGCTGCCTGCAGGACCGCTGCCGCCGAACCCGCTGGAACTGGTGGATGGCCCGGTGTTCCGAGACCTCATCGGCGAATTGAGCAACCGCTTCGATCAGATCGTCGTGGATACCCCTGCCAGCACGTACGGGGCTGACGCCGTGGCCATCGCCGACCGTTGCACGGCCGCCTTGGTGGTGGCCCGGCGCCACGCGTCGAGGCTGGCCTCGCTGGCGGCACTGACAGGCCAGCTGGCACAGGGGCGAGGGCGCCTGGCCGGTGTGGTCATGAACACCTACCAGCCATCAGCCGGATGAGGAAGGTCTGCTTCGTCGGCCTGGACAACCTGCCGGTGATCTCGCGCGAGCACAACCGCCACGGCATCGGCGGGGAACAGGTGCAGCACACCCTGCTGGCGCGGGCCCTGGCCCGGCGCGGCTTGGAGGTCTCGATGGTGGTGGCCGACTACGGCCAGCCCGATGGCCTGGAGATCGATGGTGTGCGCCTGCACCGCGCCCATGGCCTGGACGACGGCGTGCCCGTGCTGCGCTTTGTCCACCCCCGGCTGACCGGCCTGTGGCGGGCGCTGGGCCGGGCCGATGCAGAGGTCTACTACGTCAGCACGGCCAGCGCGCAACTGGGCATCGTCAGCGCCTTCGCACAGCAGCGAGGCCGGCGCGTGGTGTTTCGCATCGCGCACGACCTGGACTGCGACCCGCAGCGCCTGCTGATCCGGTTCTGGCGTGATCGCAAGCTCTACGAATGGGGTCTGCGCCGCGCCGACGTGGTGCTGGCACAAAGTGAGCAGCAGCGCGCAGCGCTGCGCAAGAACTACGGTCTGGACAGCCGCGTGGCGGCCATGCTGGTGGAGCCCGCCTCCCAGGAGCTGGGCTTCGAGCTACGCGACGTGCCCGTGCTGTGGGTCAACAACCTGCGGCCCTTCAAGCGGCCGGACCTGGCCTTGGATCTTGCACGGCGGCTGCCCCACCTGCGCCTGCACATGATCGGCGGTGAGCAGTCGGGTCACGAGGACCTCTTCGCCCAGACCCGACAGGACTCCGCCCAGCTGCCGAATCTGCTGTTCCACGGGCGTGTGCCTTACCACGACGTCAACGACTACTACGAGCGTGCGCGGGTCTTCGTCAACACCTCGGATTCCGAGGGCTTTCCCAACTCCTACCTCCAGGCCTGGCGGCGTGGCGTGCCCACGGTGTCCTTCTTCGACCCGGACGGCCTGATCAGGAGCCGAGGTCTGGGGTACGCGGCCCGCTCGCTTGGCGACATGGCCGACGCCGTGGACCAGCTGGCGCAGCAGGGCCCGGCGTGGCAGGCCGCCAGCGCGCGCTGCCGCGCGTTCATGGACGAGCGATACGGTGAAGACACCGTGCTCAAGCCGTATCTGGAGGCTTTGCATGGCTGAGTTGCGTGCCGTGGCGCCATCGACGACGGCACCGGCCTTCCTCATCACGATCGACACCGAGGGTGACGACCTGTGGTCTCGGCCGCGGGCCATCACCACCCGCAATGCACGCCACGTGCAGCGCTTCCAGCGGCTGTGCGAAGCCTTCGGGCTGCGACCCACCTGGTTGACCAATTACGAGATGGCACGCTGCCCGCAGTTCCAGGCCTTCGGCCGCGACGTCGTGCGCCGCGGGGTGGGCGAGATCGGCATGCACCTGCACGCCTGGAACAGCCCCCCTGTGGTGCCGCTCACGCCCGACGACCTGGCGGCGCAGCCCTTTCTGACGGAGTACCCCCCCGAGGTCATCGACGCCAAGGTCGGCTTCATGGTGCGCCTGCTGCGGGAGCGCTTCGAGTGCGAGATCGTGAGCCACCGCGGGGGACGCTGGGCGCTGGACGCCACGGTCGCGCAGGCCCTGGTGCGCCACGGCATCCGGGTGGACTGTTCGGTCACCCCCGACGTGCGCTGGGTACGCCAGATCACGCCGCAGGAGGGGCCCGCCCGGGCGGCGGTGGTGGATTACCGCGGCTTTCCCACCCAGCCGTACCTCATGGATCTCAGCCAGCCCCGGCGTGCGGCGGCGTCGCCCCTGCTGGAAGTGCCGATGACGGTCGTGCCCTCGGCCTTGTACCGCCGCGTGCCGCGCGCCTACTCAGTGCCTCTGCTGCGCCGCTGGTGCTGGGCCTGGCAGCCCACGCACCACTGGCTGTACCCGGACGGCCGCAACCTGGACGCGATGCTGGGCGTCGTCAGGCGGGCGGTGTCGCAGCGCTGGCCCCACCTGGAGATGGTGCTGCACTCCTCGGAGCTGATGCCTGGAGGCAGCCCGAGCTTTTCCAACGTCCGCGCGATCGAGGCCCTGTACGCCGACCTGCAGGTGCTGTTCCGCTCGGTGGCACCACATTTTCGTGGCCTGACCCTGGGCGAGTTTGCGGCGCAGTGGAGGCCGACGGCGGCGCGCGCGGCGGCTCAGCACGCTGCAGAGCAGCGCCAGGCCGTGACCGGAGTGGTGGCTTGAAGCAGCCGCATGTGTGCTTCATCGCTGTGCACATCTACCCGGTGCTGTCGGGCCACCGCGGCATTGCCTTCGTGGGCGGCGCCGAGGTGCAGCAAAGCGTGCAGATGCGCGCCTTGCTGCGGGCCGGTTGCCGCATCTCGGTGCTGACCCAGGACCACGGGCAACCCGATGTGGTGGATTGCGATGGCATCACGGTCCACAAGATCCCTGACAGCGCTCAGCGCGGCTGGCCGGGCCTGCGCTTCTTCCACCCTCGCATGTCCGATCTGGTGCGGCTGCTGCGCCGTGTGAATGCGGACATCGTCTTCGTCCAGACGGCGGGCGAGCAGGTGGCCTCGGCGGCGGTGTACTCGAGGCTGACGGGCCGGCCCTTCGTCTTTGCCGGGGCCAGTGACAAGGACTTTGTCACCGGCCCGCTGCCCGGCATGCCGCCGCAACATGCGGCGGCATACCGGTGGGGCCTGCGCTCGGCCCAGGCCGTGGTGGTGCAGAACGTGGCGCAGCTGCAGTTGCTCAAGCGCCACTTCGGCCGCGACGGCCACCTCATCCAGAACGGCTACGAGGAGCCTCTGGCGCGGCCAGGCGCCTTCGACGGCCCCGTGCTGTGGGCCGCCACCGTCAAGCCCTTGAAGCGACCGGACCACGTGGTGGCACTCGCCCGGCGCCTGCACCATCTGCGCTTTCTGATGGTGGGCGGGCCGGGGGTGGACCGGGGTGCGCAGGCCTATTTCGACGACGTCGCCCGGCAGGCCCGTGGTCTTTCCAATCTCACCATGACGGGGCACGTGCCCTTTCGCGACGTGGGGGCGGCCTTTGATGGGGCCAGCGTCTGTCTGAACACCTCGGACTACGAGGGCCTGCCCAACACTTTCATGCAGGCCTGGCTGCGGGGTATTCCCACGCTGTCCTTTGTGCGGCCGGAGTCGGCCCCGGGCGTCACCGGTACCCTGGCCTGCGACGACCTGGACCACATGACCACCCGCCTGGACCGCCTGACGCGGGACCGATCGGCCTGGACGGCTGCCAGCCAGAGTTGCCGCCGCCACTTCGACGCCCACCACACCATGGGGGTGGCCGTGCAGCGTTACCTCGAGGTCTTCGACCGGGTGCTGCTGGGCAGGGGGGCGGCTCGCGGTGGCGCTGCGGCCGGATCGTCGTTTCGCAGGGACGCTCATGGCGGGGGGGGCGGCGCATGATGCTGAAGTCCCTGGGGTGGGGCAGCAGCGTGGCGCTGGTGCGGCTGTTCACCAGCTTCCTGAGCATCAAGGTCACGGCAGTGGTGCTGGGCCCGGGCGGGCTGGCCCTGGTGGCGCAGTTCGCCGCCTTCATCAGTTTGTGCCAGAGCATGCTGGGCCAGGGGCTGGTGGCCGGCGCCGTGCGCCTGGGCGCCGAACAGGCAACCGGCAAACCACCCCGGCGTAACGTCTATCCGACGGTGTTGCGCTTGGGGGCTGTGCTGGTGGGGGGCTGCGCCCTGATGCTGGCGTGCGCGTCGCCCTGGCTGTCCGAGCTGCTGCTGCAGGACCGCCGTTTCGCGCCCCTCATCGCGTTGTCCGGGCTGGCGGTGGCAGCGGCCATGGCCACCGACCTGATCCACGGCGCGCTGGGTGTTTCGAAGGACGTGGGCCTCATCGCCCAGGCCACGATGGCCTCCACGGTGCTGGGCTTGATGGTGTTTGCGCCGGCTGCCTGGTGGTGGGGGCTGGACGGGGCGCTGTGGGCCTCATGGGTGTTGTGCGTCCTCGCCCTGGCGGTGAGCGTCGTGCTGACGCGAAGCCGCTCCAGGGGCCTGTGCTGGACGGACTTCAAGGGGCCGTTCGACAGGGCCCTGGCTCGCCAGGTGCTGGGCTTTTATCCCATGCTGGTGATCAACGGCGTGCTGCCGCCACTGGTGCTCATCGTGGTGCGTGACACCCTGGTCGGCCAGGTCAGTCTGGACGCCGCCGGGTTGTGGCAGGCCAGCTGGCGCTTGTCCGAGGCCTGCCAGGCATTGGTAGTGGCCTCGGTGTCGCTGCACTTCATGCCAGGCATGGGCGAGCACGCCCACGACCCCGCAGCGCGTCGGCGGCACGTGCTGCGCACCTTGGGTGGTGCCTGCGCCGTGTCGGCCTTGCTCGCGGCCGCGCTCTGGGCCGGCCGCGCACCCGCCGTGCATTTGGTCTTCAGCCCCGCCTTCGCGCCAGTCATCGACCTGCTGCCCCTGCAACTGCTGGGTGATGTGCTCAAGACTGTCGCCTGGATCCTGTCCATGGCCCTGGTCGGCACGCTGCGAACGCGATGGTTCATCGCGTCCCTGGCCGCCTATGCGCTGGGGTTCATCGGCCTGACCTGGCAGCTGGTGCCCACGATGGGCACCCTGGGAGCGCAATGGGGCTACGTGCTGGCCGTCCTGACGCAGGCCCTGCTGGCAGCCTGGGGCTTGCGCGACGTGCTCTGGGCCGGTGCGGCTGCCGCGCCGATGTCATTGGCAGAAGCTTCCTCTGCACGAAAGGCCAGCGCATGACAGTTGCAGCGCACCATCACGACAGCTGGCGTCAGGCCTGGGGCTGGAGCCTGCTCATGGCCTTGACCGCCGTGGTGACTGGCGCGGCGTTGGCCGTGGCCCCGCCTGTGATGGTGGGCTTGGCCCTGGTGGTGCTGGGCCCCTTGCCTTTCATCCTGCGCGACTACCGGGTGGGGGTGGTGCTGTTGGCGCTGGCCCTGCCAGTGCTGCCCATGCTGCCCTCCGTTCGCGGCTTGAACCCGGCCAACTACCTGGTGCTGGCCACCTGGCTGGGGTTTGTCGCCAGGCGTTGGCGGCTGGGACCGCCGGGGCCTGGGGTGGTGCGGCCGCCCCTCGTGACCCTGCCCCTGCCTCTTTGGGTGTGTTTCGCCCTGCCCGCGGCCCTGGGCATGCTGGTGGCGTGGCCGCATATCGGCGAAGGCGTGCGCAACTACCCGGCGGTGCTGGACGCACAGAGGGAGTTCCATCCACCCACCTACCTCGTGGACCGTTTCGTCAAGCCCTTGCTGTACTTCTTCTCCTTCGCCTTCCTGCTGGCCAACGCGGTACGGGACAGCCGGCGGCCGGAGCGCTTCATCGTGGTGCTCGCCTTGTCTGCCGTGACGCCCGCCCTGGCCGTGTTCTGGACCGTGGCGCAGTACCCAGGCAGCTTGGCAGACCTGGCCCGCGACCGGGGCTTCATGGCTGCCAGGGGCATGCATGCCAACGAGTACGGACTGCTGCTGGCCCTGCTGTGCGGCCCCTTGCTGTTCGTGGCCGGCGTGCAGGGTCAGGGGCGCTGGCGGGCGCTGGCCCTGTGCACCCTGGCCTTGGTGGTGCCGGCCCTGCTGCTGACCTTCTCTCGCGGGGGGTTGCTGGCCGCCCTGATCGCCTTTGCGGGCTTCCTCTGGCACCACCGGCGCCTGAAGACACTGCTGGTCAGCGCCGCCCTGGCCACCCTGGCCCTGCTCGCAGCACCTGCAGAGTTGCAGGAGCGATTCGGCACCGGGCTGCGGGCGGGGGCTCTGGCCGACACCCACCGCGCCGACAAGGACGAACTGACGGCCGGGCGCGTGCACGGCTGGACGCTGCTGGCCCCGGAGGTCCTGGAAAGCCCGTGGATCGGCCGCGGCCTGGGGTCCACCCAGTGGTCTGCGGCGGTGGCTGCTGGGCGATACCAAGCCAACCACCCGCACAACATCTACCTCGAGATCCTGATGGACCTGGGCTTGCTCGGTCTGGTAGCGATGACCGTGCTGCATGCCGCCTACCTGCGGCGCCTGCGTCAACTGGCCCAGACCACCACCTTGCCAGCCGTGCTGCGCAGCTTCTTCCAGGGCGCGCGCTGGGCCCTGTGGGGAGGTCTGGCCATGGCCGCCACGACGGCGTACTACATGCCCAACGCGGCGCAGTCACCCTGGTGGTTCTGCCTGGGGCTGCTCTTCGCCTACTGGTCCCTGCCGGTCTCGCAGGCGGTCCCCGTCGGGCGCGAGACAGCGCCAGGGATCGCACCGGCAGGCCCCCCGGTGTGGCTTGAGCCTGATCGGGCAGGCCGACCATGACGCTGCGGGTGCACTTCCTCGTCAATTCTCTGTGCGTGGGCGGTGCCGAGAAGCATGTGGTCTCGCTGCTCAATGGCCTGGATGGGCGCCGTCACCGGTTGGGCCTGACGGCCCTCAAGCGCAATGACGCCCTCTTGCCGCAGATCGATCGGCAACAGGTCGCCGACGGCATCACCTGCCTGGAGGTGGATCGCGGGCTGCACTGGGGCGCGGCCAGGCGCCTGTCTCGCCAGCTGGACGAACAGGGTACCGACATCCTGGTCTGCACCAACATGTACGCACTCCTCTACGGATGGCTGGCCAGGCGGCTGTCCCGCCGCGGCGCCCAGGTGCGTCTGGTAGAGGTCTTCCACAGCACCCTGCCCGAATCCCGCCGCGAAGCGCGGCACATGGTGCTGTACCGCCACCTGGTGCGCCGCGCCGACCTCCTGGTCTTCGTCTGCCAGGCCCAGGCTGACCATTGGCATGTCCATGGCTTGCGGGCCCGGCAAGACGTGGTGATCCACAACGGCATCGACACCGCGCGCTTCACCGACACCTGGACACCGCAGGACAAGCAGGCCTTGCGGGCCCGCCACGGGTTTGCGGCCAGCGATGTGGTGGTGGGCCTGTGTGGCGTGATGCGGCCTGAAAAGGCACATGCGGACTTTCTGCAGGCGCTGGCGCGGCTGGCCCAGCGTGGGCAGCGCGTGTGCGGCTGGCTGATCGGTGATGGCCCGTTGCGCGCGGGGCTGGAGCGTGAGATCCAGGATCTGGGGCTGAGTGATCGGGTGCGCATCAGCGGCTACGTGCAGGACGTCCGCCCACTGGTGGCCGCCTGCGACGCCATGGCCATCACCTCCACCACCGAAACTTTCTCCATCGCAGCGCTCGAGGCCATGGCCCTGGGCAAGCCCATGCTGATGACCGACGTGGGGGGCGCCCGCGAGCAGTTGCGCCATGGTCTGAATGGGCTGCTCGTGCCCGTGGGGGACATCCCCGCCCTGGCCGATGGCCTGGCGCAGTGGCTGGAGCCTTCGCGCCGAGAAGCCATGGGTCGCCGCGCGCAGGCCGATGTTCGAGCCGGCTTTGATGTGGCCACCATGGTGCGTGGGTTTGAGCGGGAGTTCGCGTCGCTGACCGCCGGGCTGCCCGTTCAGCCGGTGGCTGCCGTTCGCGCGTAGACGTCCGCGGTGCGCCGAGCACTGTCGTCCCAGTCAAAGCGCTGGGCGGCTTGCTGGCGGCGCTCCTGACGCTCGGCCGGGCCGTCTTGGTGCTCCACCCGGTGGGCCAGGTGCACGAGTCGAGTTGACAGCGCCTGCACGTCGCCCAGGGGGAAGTAGCTGTCTTGCGGCAGTTGCAGCTCGCGGTGAGGCGCGATGTCGCTGGCCAGCGGCAGGATGCCCCAGGACAGGGCCTCCAGCAGGGCGATGGGCAGCCCCTCGTGCGACGACGGCAGCACGAACAGCCCCGCGTGCGCGAGCAAGGCCTGCAAGCAGTCTCCCGACTGAAAGCCTGTCATCACCACCCCTGGCGTGCCCTTGGCGGCCTTCGTCACCTGCTGCGCATAGGCATCGGCATGGTCAGCCGCACCCACCAGGGCCAGCTGCCAGGCAGCCGGCAACCCTGCAGCGCGGGCCCGGGAGAAAGCCTCGATCAGGTCCAGGTGCCGCTTCTCAGGCACCAGGCGGCTGACCAGCAGCACGTAGCGGCCCGGCTCCAGACCGAAGGGACTCAACCAGGCCGGGTTGGCGGGTGCCCGCGGTGGGGTCAGACCGTTGGGGATGTACTGCCCCTGTCGGCCATGCCGAGCACGGATGTCCGCCTGGATGGTGCGCGAGATCACGATCAGCTCGTGGGCCCAGCCGGCCGCCAAGGCCTCGCCTTGCCGGAGCACCCAGCGCGCCAGACCCCCCCACTTCTGCCGTTCATAGTCGGCACCATGGTGCGTCACCACCACGCGCAGGCCCAGAAGCCGCGCCCACAGGGTCCACACGGCCGGGCCGATGGCCTGGATGTGCAGCACATCGGGACGGTTCACCAGCCCCGCGTGGAGGATGGCGATGAAGGTGTGGACCACGGCTTCCAGGTGCTTGTGCCGAGGCGCCCAGAGCCGGCGAAGGCGCACCCCCTGCCACGACGAACCCACCTGTACGGGCTGGTAGGGCGTGCGGCTGAGCACCGTGACCTCGCATCCCAGGGCGCGCAGCCGTGGGCACAGCTGTTCGGCGTGGGTTTCCACGCCGCCCTGCACGCCCGGCAGGCCGCGCAGGCCCACCCAGGTGACCCGCAACGGTCGCGCCGGGCGACTCACGATGTCTGCACCGTCAGGGGCGCAGCCTGTCTTGGCGGCTCGCAGGCGGAGATCACCTGTTGGGCCAGGCGCCGCCAGTCGTGACGGCGCCGCACCAGCTGCGCGGCCTGCCGGCCGAGCTCGGTGGCGCGCCCGGGTGCA
Source organism: uncultured Rubrivivax sp. (assembly GCA_964432385.1). GTDB lineage: Bacteria > Pseudomonadota > Gammaproteobacteria > Burkholderiales > Burkholderiaceae_C > Rubrivivax. The sequence continues at coordinate 6,853 of CAYSOD010000009.1, read as the reverse complement.
TCCACCAGAGATTGCAGGCGCTGGGTGAAGGCCTGCAGGTCGTTGGTCGGGGCCAGCAGCCCCGTGCAGTTCTGCAGCACCAGGCCGTCGTAGAAGGGCAGGTCCCACACCACGGCGGGCAGCCCCGTGGCCATGGCCTCCAGACAGGTGCCCGGCAGCCCCTCGTAGTAGGAGGTCGAGGCGTACACACGGCTGCGCCTGTAGAACGACGGCATCTGCGCCAGCGGCACGCGCCCTTCCAGGCGCAGGGGTCCGTCAGGCCCGCTCAAGGGGGCGAGGGCCTCGCGTACGTAGGCCTCATCGTCACCGTAACCCACGATGCAGATCCTGAGGGAGGGCCGCTCGGCCAGCAACCGGCGGCAGACCTCCACCAGGGGCCTGCTGCCCTTGCGCTTCTCGATGCGGCCGCTGAACAGGACGTCGATGTCCTTCTCCACGCCGCTGTCCGGGCTGAAGGCGGTGGTGTCCACGCCGTTGGGGATGACCACCACGCCGCCGTGGCGGCCGTAACGGGCCAGCTCCTGGCGGCCTTGCTCGGTCAGGGTGATGACCAGCGACGCGCGGTCCAGGATGTGCCGCTCCATCGCCATCTTCACCGCGACCGACCAGCGGTTCCACGGGCTGTCGAACTGCCGGGGCTGGTCGAACCGGCCTGACATGCCCAGGTAGGTGGTGTGGGCTGTCAGGACGATGCGGTGCCGTCGGCCGAACCACAAAGCCGGAATGAGGGGGGGGATGTGCAGGTTGATCGCGCTGACCGGCCCGCGCGCTCGTTCAAGCCTTGCCAGCGCCCACCGGGCCCGCAGCGTCCACGCCATCAACCCCAGGCGGTGGTCCTGCATGGGAATCTGCACCAGCTCCACGCCCTGGGGTGGACGGAAGCCCTCGGGTGTGCCGGCCGTGATCAGCACGACGGGCGGCGCCTGCCGGGGCAGATGGGCCAGAAAGCTGTCCAGGTAGCGGGCGATGCCGTGCACCCCGCCAAACTGCGGATAGAAGATGACGATCAAGCAGGCCCTCCGGCGGGGCCCCGCCCCAGTGTGGTGTGAGGGGCCTCCAGGGCCCGATCTCGCCCATCGTCCGCGGCATCGGGGCCGGCCCGGTTGAGGATTGCCAAGGCTGGTTCTGGCCAGCGGTGGGGGCCGGTCACGGCCGTTGGCGCTGACTGCAGCGTCCAGCCGTCGTTGCGCAGGTGTTCCATGGCCTGGACGAAGCCTGAGAGCCCGATGTCCTGGGCTTGTGCGCGGGCTCGGGCGTTGCGCACGAGGCGCTCCCGCAATCCAGGGTCTGTCGCAAGGCGCTCGTAGGCCCGTCGAAGTGCCTGGGCGTCGCCCGCTGGCACCAGCCACCCGGTGCACCCGTGGATCACCTCGTCGCGCGTGCCGAAGCAGTCCGTGGCGATCACCGGCACCCCATGGCGCATGCAAAAACTCAGCAGCAACTGCCCGCAGCCCGAGGCCGTGGATTTCAGCGCCACCACCACCACCCCGGCGGCGGCGGCCAGCGCGTGGTACTCGAACTCGCTCACCCCGCGGTGCACGCTGAAGTGAGCGCCCGTGGGCCCAGGGTGGCGAAAGCGCTGGTCGTCCCGGCAGACGATGGTCACGGGGACCGAACCCTCCCGAAAGGCCTCGATCACCACGTCAAAGTCCCGGTCGCTCGAGCCACCGGCGAAGACGGTCAAATCGGGAGGTGGATTCGAAGCGTCCGCCGCGGTGCTGGCCGTGTCCGCAGGCCGGGTTGGAGCTCGCATGTGGTCGGCCGTTGCACTCTGGGGGCCTTGGGCGGGTTCGCCAAACTGCGGCAACGGCATCCAGAAGACCTTGTGTGCCAGGGCAGGGCGGTGACGCGCGGTGTCCAGGGCCATGTCGCGAGAGAAATACACCAGGCGGTCGGCGCGGCGCAGGGCCAGTTCCAGCAGCAGCCTGCCCCGGGACCACGGCGCCGTGCTGGACGGCGACAGCAACACGGTGGTGATGATCAACGGGGCACGCTGGCCTGCAGGACAAGCCCAGCCCGGCCAGCGGGGCAGCAGGCACATCAGGTAGCCAATGACCTGCTGCCAGACCACCGTCTGTGTCTGAACACGACTGAGCCAGCAGGCAACCACGGCCGTGCTGAGGTACCGCCAGCCCAGCCGCGCGCGGGCCCACCAGCTTCGCCCCTGGCCCGCTTGAAGGGCGGAGGCCGCGCAGTTCAGCACCTGCCAGGCGGGTCTGCTCTGTGGCCGACGCCGACCATCCAAAGCCTCGGACGGCGGTGCGGTGATCTGCTCCAGCCGTTGGCGCAACTCCTCGCCCGCCTGGGCATCCCAGTCGATGACGAACAGGGCGTGGTGGGCGGTGCCGCCGCGCTGCGATGGCCGCGCATGGGCTTGCTCTGAACGGGGCACCGATGGATGTTGCCGCGGCCAGCCCCATCCAGCTTGACCAGGCTCACGCGTGATGACGGCGGCCGAGTGGAGCCCACCGCCAGCGGGAGATCTGTAACCAAACGCCGCTGGGGCCGCACAGCAATTCCGAGGGGAGCACCACCTTGACGGCTTACGTCCTGTTGCATCCCTCGGAATCTGCTTACCGGCCTTGATCGGTGCGTTCCTAGGATCCTCTGACCGCAATCTCCGATGTCCGGTGACGCGGCTCAACTTCCAGTCAAGGGATCGCAACGATGATGAACGATGTCCGCCTTTCGCGCATGACCGTCCTGGCCGAGATGATGGCCGCGGCAGCGCTTCTTTCCGCCTGCGGAGGCGGCTCGGTCGAAGACCCCACCGCCACGGCAGAGCAGGCCGATGGCAAGCGCACGACGCTGGCGGTCAAGGACTCCTCCGTGGGCATGGCCAGCACCTTGCCCACCGGGTATGTCAAGTGCGCTGATGAGTGGGGGCAAACCACCTGCAGCTTCACCGGCACGGCCGTCCTTTATTACGGAACCTCGGGAGCCTACTACTACAAGTCGGTTGCGGGGCCCTTCAATTGCAACACCGGCAACAGCGTCCTGGGTGACCCGAAGCCCGGTGTGGCCAAGGCCTGCTACATCCCGAGCACCCCGGCCCCCGCTCCCGCCCCGGCGCCAGCGCCTGCACCGGCCCCCGCGCCGGCCCCTGCACCGTCCAGCACGCCCGTCAGCATCAACTTCGGGCCCACGAGTGCCGACATCCCCAACCCCGACCGTGGTTTCTACGGCTGGGCGGGTGACGACTTCATCAACAACTTTGATTCGGCCAGCGTGCAGTCCGCCTACAACTCGGGCATGCGTCTGGTGCTGGCCAAGGTGCAGCTGGACAGCTATCGCAACAGCGATCTGCCGGCTTCGCTGCTGAACACCCTGAACTCGCGCTTTTCCAGCCTGCGATCCATGGGCATGAAAGCCACCGTCTGGTTCAACTATGACTTCAGCGCCTCAGGCAACGACGCCACGTCCGCGCAGATCAAGCGCCATCTGGAGCAGCTGCGGCCTGTTCTGGCGGCCAATGCCGATGTGATCCCCTACATGCGCGCCGGCTTCATCGGCGCCTGGGGCGAGTGGCACTCCTCCAAGTCCGGCAACTCCTGCGGCTACAACTCGGGCAGCACCACCTGCTCGACGGCCGACATCAACCGGGCCATCGTGCGCGACGCGCTGTTCGCCAACGTGCCGGCCACCACGCAGATCGGGTTCCGCTACCCGTCAGACCTGATGAAGTGGTACCCCTCGGCCACGCAGCAAAAGCGGGCCGGCGCGCACAACGACTGCTTCCTTTCGGGCGCCAGCGACACCGGTACCTACCAGAACAGCACCCAGAGAACTTATGTGCAGTCCCTGTCGGCCAACACGGCCTTTGGGGGTGAGACCTGCCAGGGCGAAACCCCGTGGCGCACCACCTGCAACGACATCCTCACCGAGGGCCGCCAGTACCACCTGGCCTGGCTGAACGTCAGCTACGCACCCGCCATGATCAACGCCTGGAAGTCGGGGGGCTGCTTCTCGCAGGTCTCGGGCTTCATGGGCTACCGCCTGCAGCTGGACTCGGCCACGCATGACACCCAGGTGGCGCGCGGTGGCGCGACGTCGCTCACGGTGAACCTGCGCAACGTGGGCTGGGCGCGCATGTTCGTCGAGCGGCCGCTGGTGGTGCAACTGCGTCACAAGGCCACCGGTGCGGTGATCAGCGCCAAGGCGGGCAATCTGGCCAGCCTGGCGCCTCAGGCCACCTCGTCCACGGCAGTGGTGGTCGGCGTCACGATCCCTGCAGACGCGGCCACGGGGGATTACGACGTCTTCCTGGCCGCGCCGGACGTCTTCACGGCCACGGCGGGCGATCCGCGCTTCTCGGTGCGCTTTGCCAACGCTGACAACAGCGGTGCCGGGCAGACCTGGGATACGGCCGCCGCCCGCTTCAAGCTGGGCACGACCTTGCGGGTGAACTGAGCGGACTGGCCCGGTGAGGCCTGGTGGGGTCGGGCGCCAGGGGCCTGGGTGTCAGGCACCGGGCCGCCAGGCCTCCATCAGGCTGTCCCTCAGCAGGCGCGGCCACAGCCTGGGCTGCCGCAGGACCTGCTGCAGGGCATAGGGCAGCCAGGCTTGGCCGAAGGGCACGTACAGGCGCACGGGCAGTCGTTCGGTGCGTGCCACGGCCATCGCAGCGTGGCGGGGCAGGCCGCAGAGCAGCTCCAGTTCGCAGGCGGTGCCGCGGGCGGCCAGGCGCTGCGCCGCCTGGCGGGCCAGATCTGCATCGTGCGTGGCCACGGCAACCTCGGCCACCTGGCCCGCCAGCCGGTCGATCACCGCCAGAAAGCCCCGGCGAGGATCGGCTGCAGGCTGCTGCGGGCAAGGCCACTGACCCTTGACCACGCGCACTCGCAGCCCGCGCTGTGCGGCCCAGGCGGCATCTTGCGGGCTGCGCGCCCAGCGCCCAGGGATGGTCAGGCTAAGCCGTGGGTGCTGCGTTCGCAGCGCGTCCAGCGCCTTGAGCGTGGGTTCCGCGGTCTCGGGGCCGTGGCTGTCGAAGTGCAGCCACTGACCATGCTGGGCTGCCAGTGCCGCAAGCCGCTGCAGCGCAGGGCTGTCATAGGCCAGGGCCGGAGGCTTGATGGAACAGTAGCCTGCCTCTGGCGGGGTTGCGCCGAGCCTGGCCAGGGCTGCGATGGCCTGGCCGGACGCCAGCTCCACGCCAGCAGGCGGCTCGTGTTCGGCGTTGAAGTAGCCAAAAGTGAAGCGGGCCGCGCTGGGCGCACGCTCGCGCGCCCAGCGCACGGCGTCCTGCAGTTGCGGGCCGGGCACGTAAGCACGGCTGGCCCGCCGTGCCAGAGGCTCGCCGGCTGCATAGGCCAGGCGCTTCAGGGTGGCGTAGGCGTACGCTCTCACGCGGGCACGGCTTCGGGGCCAGGCGGGGCCGTCCAGGCCCGCCAACGCGCTCCAGCGGCCCGCACGGCGTCAGCCCACACGGCGCGGGCGCCTGCCCAGGAGGCGGGGTAGGCCTGCACCTGCACAAAGGGCCGCAGGGTCTGGGTCCAACCAGCGGTCCAGGGCGCTGCATTGCCCAGCATTTCGAACGAGTCCAGTTGCTCGGCCGCGGCATGGCCGATGGTGTGCAGCATCAGCAACTGCCCCGGGCTGCAGCGGGCAAAGGCAGCGTCGTAGCCGATCTTCATCAACCAGAAGCGGCCCTCGGCCTGCAGGGCCAGCTGCATGGCCGCCGCACGCCCGCCAATCCTGAGAAAGCACAACCTCAGCATGCCGGCCTGCGCCGCGGCGTGGGCCAGGCGCCTGTAGAACGGGCCCAGCTGCGGGTCCACCGCCAGCGCCGTGCCCCCGGCGCCCTTCCAGCTGCGCGCTTCAACGTCATAAGCGTCGTCCAGCAACTGGTCCAACGCGGGCCCCGGGCTGGGCGCGTGAACCTCGAACCGCAGTTCACCGCCCTGAGCCGCGCGTCGGCTTGCGCGGCGGAAGTCCGACTGGCGACCGGCATTGAACCGTTGCACCGGCTCGGCCCAGGACGGGTCCAGCTCGATGAAGGGCGAGCCGTGCGTGGGCCGTGTGCGCAACCAGCCCCGGCCCCGAAACGCCTCGGCCAAGGCCGCGATGCTGGGGGAGCCCAGCGGCACGCGGGGCAGGTGCACGGGGTAGGGCTGGCGAGCCAACTGCTCGGCCAAGCGGTGCAGTCTCGTTTCGTCACGCCAGGCCAGATCCGCCGGCTCGCCGGTTTCCAGGCAGCCTGGCGCGGTGAGCGTGCCCAGGGCGCCTTGGCGTACCAGCGGCACCGTGAAGCCGTCCGCACCCGGGCCGGCGTTCGGGTGGGCACGTCCACCGGCTCCTGCGTGAGGACCCGGAGCGACGTCGCTGAAGCCCACCACCCCAACGGTGCCTTTCAGATGCGTGCAGGCGCTGTCCAACCAGCAAGCCCACTGGGTGGGCAGACGGGTCCCTGGGGGGTAGGGCACCAGCACCTCGGGTGGGCTGGCAGGGGCGGGGGGCGCGGCGTTGTCGGGCTGGGAAGGGGTCACGGCGACGGGCGTCAGCGGCAAACGCCGAGTGTCCCGAGCCGGCCGGGGCCGGCGATTGACGCTGCTCAGCGCCCGTAGGTGTCCTCGTACCTCACGATGTCGTCCTCACCCAGGTAGCTGCCGGACTGCACCTCGATGATCTCCAGCGGCACCTTGCCCGGGTTGGCCAGGCGGTGCACCTCCCCCAGCGGGATGTAGGTGCTCTGGTTCTCGGTCAGCAGCAGCTTCTTGTCACCGCAGGTCACCTCGGCTGTGCCCTTGACCACGATCCAGTGCTCGGCGCGGTGGTGGTGCTTCTGCAGGCTCAAGCTCGCGCCAGGTTTGACGAGGATGCGCTTGACCTGGAAGCGCTCGCCCATGTCGATGCT
>CAYSOD010000008.1:21705-23881 GCA_964432385.1 uncultured Rubrivivax sp. | reverse complement strand
TGCACCGGCAGCCCGAAGACGGCGCTGCGCGCACCCTCGGCACACTCCTGGCGCAGCCGGTCGAAGGCCTGCAGCGCCAGGGCCGCATGGTCGTGCGGCGCCAGGTGCCGAAACCATTGGCATTGCACATCGTCCCATTCGGCCGACAACGGCAGGGCCCACAGGGGCGGCTCGGTGAGCAGCGGGTAGGGCCGGTCGTCGTTGCACCAGTCCAGCGTGTAGCGCAGGCCCGCTTCGGCCAGCAAGCCAAAGGTGTGGGGCGTGGTGCCCCAGTCCTGGCTCAGCCAGCCCTGCACCCGGGTGCCTGTGGTGGTTTCCACGGCGCTCAGGCTGTTGCGGATGTGCGCGCGTTGCTGCTCAACCGACAGGCGGCTGTGCATGAGCTCCGTGGCGGCCAGGCCATGACCCACCCACTCGCAGCCCATGTCTTGCAGCTGCTCCACGAGCCGCGGCAAACGTTGCACGGCCCGGGCATTGGCGGCCACGACGGGGCGGATGCCGGCCTCCCGCAATGCGTCCATCACCCGGAAGATGCCCACGCGCAGGCCGTACTCGCGCTGGGTCCAACTGCGGTAATCCGGCTTGAAGCTGCCGTACTCGCCCACGAAGCGCGGGTCACGTAGGGCGTCAGGCGCCGGCTCGGCCTCCCAGTGCTCCAGAAACAGCACGACGTAGGCCTGGAGCGCCACCAAACCACCTTCTGCTGGGCTTGACACCCGCGCCCGCCCGGCTTCATGCCCGACATAGGCAAGGGGCCTTTGCTTCAGCGCTCGGTATCGGTACAGCTCGTGGTCCATCGCGGCAGAAGCGGGTTTTCAGAAGGTCAGCGACAGGTCAGGGTACATGCCCGGATTGACAACTTCGGGGCAGGCTCGGACGATGGAGTTCGATTGTTCTAACATTAGAACAAAGAGGGCAGGTCGCCGTTGGTGGTTTTCCCTCAAGGCCAACCCTCCACTTCTTCACTTCCTGTCCGAGGTTCTTCCATGACATCGCGTACCTCCAACTTCCGTTTGTCCCGCCGCACCGTGCTGAAGGCCGGTGCTGCCACCACGGTGCTGGGCGCCCCGGGGCTGCTGCTCGCTCAACCCGCACCCGTGAAGATGGGCCTGGTGCACCCCGTCAGCGGTGGCCTCGCCTACAGCGGCGGCCAGGGGCGGCTGGGCTGCCAGATGGCCATCGACGAGATCAATGCCGCGGGCGGCATCAAGGCCCTGGGCGGTGCCAAGATCGAGGCGGTGCTGGGCGATTCCCAGTCGCGCCCCGAGGTGGGTGTGTCCGAAGTAGAGCGTCTGCACCAGGCGGGCGTGGCCTCTTACGTGGGCTGCTTCTCCAGCGCCATTGCCCTGCCGGCCACCCAGGCGGCAGCCAAGTACAACACGCCGTTCATGATCGACGTCGGCGTGTCCGACCTCATCGTGCGTCGGGGCCTGAAGAATGTCTTCCGGCTGGCGCCGGGCTTCGGCAAGTGCGTGGACGACGCCATCGTCGGCCTGGGCGAGATCAACAAGGCCGCCAATGGCGTGGCCAAGACGGCCGTGCTGGTGCACGAGGAGTCGGAGTTCGGCACGGGCACCGCCAAGCTGCTGGCCGACCGCCTGCCGTCCATCAACATCCAGGTGGCCGAGGTCATCAAGCACGCCAACCCCACGCGCGACTTCTCCAACGTGGCATTGCGCATCAAGGGCCTGAAGCCTGACCTGGTGATCATGAGCAACTACCAGAACGAATACGTGCTGCTGGCCCGCACGCTGCACCAGCAGCGCGTGGACCTGGATGCCATGTTCAGCGTGCTGGGGGGCGGCTTCAACTTCAAGCTCGTCAAGGAGCAGCCTGACATCGCTCAGCACATGATGGACTTCAACCACTGGTACAACCCGCGCAACGCCAAGGCGGTGGCGATGCGCAAGGCGCTGGAAGACAAGGGCGGCCTGTTCACCTTCGAGGTCTATTGCGGCTACAACGCGGTGAAGTGCTACATCGACGCCGTGGAGCGCGCGAGGTCGGCCGACAAGGAAAAGGTGATTGCCGCACTGGAGGCCAGCACCTGGTCCGATCACTTCATGCCCTACGGCCCGACGAAGTTCGTCGATGGCCAGAACACGGGTGGGCGTGCGGCGATGCTGCAGGCCACCAAGACCGACATCAACGTGGTGTGGCCCAACGAGTTCGCCGG
>CAYSOD010000008.1:0-21605 GCA_964432385.1 uncultured Rubrivivax sp. | reverse complement strand
GGCGTGCTGCACATCATCAACTTCGCCCACGGCAGCCTGCTGATGCTGGCGATGTTCGGGGTGTACTTCCTGCTCACCAAGCTGGGTGTGGACCCCTATCTGTCGTTGCTGGGGATGGTGCCGGCGATGTTTGCGCTGGGCTATGTGCTGTACCGCGGGCTCATCGGCAAACTGGCCCATGGCAAGGACGAAAACATCCTGCTGATCACGCTGGGGCTGTCCATCCTGATCGAGAACCTCGCGCTGATGTTCTTCAAGGGCGACACGCGCACCATCTCGGTGTCGTACTCCGACCGCATGGTGGAGTTGGGCCCCTTGCTGCTGTCCTTCCCCAAGATCGTGTCTTTCGTGGCGGCCATGGTGCTGTGCGGCATCCTCGGGCTGTTCATCCAGCGCACCGACACGGGCCGCGCCATCCGCGCGGTGGCCAAGGAGCGCATGGGTGCGCGTCTGGTGGGCATTGACGTGGACCGGGTGTTTGCCATCTCCTACGGCATCGGCTTGGCCACGCTGGGCGCGGCGGCCTGTCTGCTGATGCCCATCTTCTACGTGTCGCCCAGCACCGGGCATGTGTTCGTCATCGTCGCGTTCACGGTGGTGGTGCTGGGGGGCATGGGCAGCTTCCTGGGTGCCGTGGTGGGCGGGTTGATCGTGGGGCTCACCGAGTCCTTCGGCGGCTTGTTCCTGGGTGAGAGCCTGGGGCAGATCGGCATCTCGCTGATCTTCATCCTGATCCTGCTGTTCAGGCCACAGGGGCTGTTCGGGGGTGCCAAATGAGCGGAGCGCGCACCGCCCCTGGGGGCTGGCCCTTGCACCTGGGGCTGCTGGTCATCGCGGTGGCCTTCCCCTTCGTGTTCCCTTCGGCCTTCATGGTGAATTTCGGGGTGATGGCGCTGTTCTATGCCTTCATCGGCCAGTCCTGGAACATCGCTGGCGGCTTTGCCGGTCAACTGTCCTTCGGCCACGTGGTGTTCTTTGGGGCGGGGGCGTACGCGTCCACCATCTTTCAGCTGCGCTTTGGCTTTTCGCCCTGGTTCGGGCTGCCGGCCAGTGCGGTGGCCGGCGCGCTTGTGGGCTGGGTGATCGCCGTGTTGTCGTTCCGCGCGGGGCTGAAGGGCTCTTACTTCGCGCTCATCACGCTGGCCTTTGCCGAGGTGCTGCGCATCGTGGCCAACTCGGTGGAGATCACTGGCGGCGGCCTGGGCATGCTGATCCCGGCCAAGCCCAGCGCGGCCAACTTCCAGTTCAAAGAGCGCATCGGCTTTTATTTCCTCATCCTCGCGCTGACGGTGGGCTCCGTCGCCGTGGCTTTGTGGCTCAAGCGTTCGCGCTTCGGCGCGCAGCTGGCCGCCATCCGTGAGAACGAGGACGCCGCGCGCGCCCTGGGCATTGATGTCTACACCGAGAAGGTCAAGGTGATGATGCTGTCGGGGGCGATGTGCGGCCTGGGCGGGTGCTTCTTCGCGCAGTACTTCCTCTACATCGACCCGACCATCGTGTTCGGCGTGGACAAGTCGGTGGAGATGCTGTTGGTGAGCATGATCGGCGGCGCTGGCACGGTCTATGGGCCGTTGATCGGTGCGGTGCTGCTCGCGGCCATCAGCGACGTGGCGCGCGTCATCACCAATGTGCAGGGTTTGTCGCTGGTGCTGTACGGCACGCTGCTGGTGATCATCATCGCCTTCCTGCCCAACGGGCTGATTGACTTGTTCAAGCGCCTGGGCCGGCGATCGGGTGGTGCAGGTGACGCAGGTGGTGCGGGCGGGTCCACCGGCGCGGGCCGCAAGGGGGGCGCGTGATGACCGCGCCCATGCTGCAGGTCCAGGGCCTGACCAAGATCTTCGGCGGCCTCAAGGCCGTGGACAACGCCTCGGTACAGGTGCACGAGGGGCGCATCGTGGCGCTGATCGGCCCCAATGGCGCGGGCAAGACGACGCTCTTTGCCTGCATCGCTGGCTTTCTGCCGGTCAACGCCGGGCAGGTCACCTTGCTGGGGCAGGACATCACAGGCTGGCCGGTGCACCGCATTGCGCGCCTGGGCATGGTGCGCACCTTCCAGATCACGCAGCCCTTTGCCAAGCTCAGCGTGCACGAGAACATCGCGGTGGGCGCCTACCAGCGCTTCACGGACCGTGACGAGGCCTGGGCGCATGCGCAGCGCGTGGCCGAGCAGGTGGGCATGGGGGGCCAACTCGAGCAGCCCGCGGCCGATCTGACGGTGGCCGGGCGCAAGCGGCTGGAACTCGCACGCACGCTTGCCACCAACCCGAAGCTGCTGCTGCTCGACGAAGTGATGGCCGGGTTGAACCCGTCGGAGATCGTGGAGATCGTGGACATCATCCGCAAGATCCGCGACAGCGGGGTCACGGTGCTGCTGATCGAGCACGTGATGCAGGCGGTGATGAGCCTGTCGGAGCATCTGTACGTGCTGTCCTACGGGCGCATCATTGCCGACGGTGCACCTCGCGACGTGGTGCGCGACCCGGCCGTGATCGAGGCCTACCTGGGCCGCGGCGCGGCCGAGCAGATGGGTGCCCAAGAAGCCACTGCAGCGGGAGGCTCCCATGCTTGAGGTGCGTGGCTTGCGGGCGGGCTACGGCAGCGTGGAGATCCTGCGTGGCATCGACCTGGACGTGCGCACGGGCGAGATCGTGGCCGTGCTGGGCAGCAATGGCGTGGGCAAGTCCACGCTGAACAACAACCTCTCGGCCTTGTTCAAGCCCTTTGCAGGCTCCATCCGCTTCAAAGGCGAAGAAATGGTGGGGCGCAGCTCCAGCGAGATCGTGCAGCGCGGGCTGATCCATGTGCCCGAAGGGCGGCGCATCTTCCCGAACATGAACGTGCGCGAGAACCTGGAGCTGGGCAGTCTGGTGCGCGGCAAACCGAACCGGGCCCGCAACCTCGAGCACGTGGTGTCCATCTTCCCGCGGCTGAAGGAGCGCTTCGGTCAGCTGGCCGGCACCCTGTCGGGCGGCGAGCAGCAGATGCTGGCCATCGGCCGCGGGCTGATGTCCGAGCCTGAACTGCTGATCCTGGACGAGCCGTCGCTGGGACTTTCGCCGCTGCTGGTGGAGGAGATGTTCGCCCTGGTGCGGCGCATCAATGCCGAGGGACTGCCGGTGCTGTTGATGGAGCAGAACGCGGTGCAGACCCTGGCCATCGCGCACCGCGCCTACATCATCGAAAACGGCAGCGTGGCCATGCAGGGCCCGGCCGCGGAGCTGGCACGCGACCCGGAACTGCGGCGCAACTACCTGGGGCTGTGAGGGCGCTGAGGCCATGAGCACCGCCGGGCTGGAGGCCACCCTGCCGCCAGAGATGCAAGGCCGGCGGGCCCTGGTGACGGGCGCCGGCTCGGGCATCGGGCTGGCCGTGGCGCGCTGCCTTGCCGCGCGCGGCGCGCTTGTGGCCGGTGTGGTGCAGCACGAGGCGCAGGCCGCGGAGCTGCAGCGTCATCTGCCGGAGGCGGTCATCCTGGTGCAGGACCTGCTGGACGACGGGGCCACGGCGGCGCTGCCCGAGAAGGCAGCGCAGGCGCTGGGAGGCCTGGACGCGCTGGCCTGCTGCGCGGGCATCTTCTTCAAGAAGGGCTCGGACGACACCACGCTGGACGAGTGGCGCGCGACCCTGGAGCTCAACCTCAATGCGACCTTTGTGCTGACGCGCGCGGCGATCGCCGCCATGCGCTCGGGTGCGGGCCGCAGCGAGGGTGCTGCGGATTCCCCTGCGGCCAGCAGCCCGACCTCGCCTGCTGCCGCGATGCCTGACCGCAGCGTGGTCGTCATCAGCAGCCAGATCGGCTTGGTGGGCCATGCGCGGGGGGCGGCCTACGCGGCGTCCAAGGCCGGCCTGAACGGCATGGTCAAGTCGCTGGCCCTGGAGTGGGCATCTGAGGGCATCCGCCTGAATGCGGTGGGCCCCGGCCCGGTGGAGACGGCCATGGTGGCTGGCGTCATGGCCGACCCCGTGGCGCTGGCGGCGATGCAGGCCAGCATTCCTTTGGGGCGCCTGGGCCGGCCGCAGGAAATCGCCGAGCTGGTGTGCTTCCTGTTGTCGGCACGGGCGTCCTTCGTCACCGGCCAGGTCATCTGCGCCGATGGTGGCTTCACAGCGCGATGAGCCCCCCATGAGCGCTGCAGGATCGCTGTCTTCCACCGCCAGGTCACCTGCGTTGGAGGCGGGCGCTTCGGGGCCCGCAGCACGTGCTTGCGGCCTCGCAGACGGCTTGGCGCTCAGCGACCTGGCGCCCGTCATCCGCAGCAAGAACGCCGGGCCCACGCAGTTGACGCTGGACTTGTTCTTTCGTGACGCGAAGGCCTATGACCTCGCGCAGGCCAGCCCGGCCTTGACGGCCGCAGCTGTGGCAGGCCTCTATGGGCTGGCGCCTCAAACCGTGCGCCGCTACGCCCTGCCGGCGATCCAGGCGCTGAAGTTCACGCTGCCGCGGGCGGTGTGTGCCGGCTCGCCCGGCGACGGCGATGTCTACGGCGCGCAGCAGCACGGGCCTTTGCTGGGGGTGCGGCTGTGACGATCCACGCGCAGGGCAACGCTCGTGGGGCCGGGCAACTCGACAAGGCAGGGCCGGCGCATGCCACGCGCCGTCTGCTGGAGCGTCATCGGCCCGGCCAGGAGCCGCTGCGTGTGCTGGCGGCGTCGGGCCAGCTCGGCTACGGCATTCCGCAAGCTTCGTTCCATCGCGGCATGGCCCGCGCGCCGCATGTCATCGGTTGTGACATGGGATCCATCGACCCGGGGCCTTATTACCTGGGCTCGGGCGAGATGGCGGCACCTCGGGCGATGGTGCGGCGCGACCTGGCGCTGGTGCTGGAGGCGGCGTTGACAGCCGGGGTTCCGTTGATCATTGGCAGCGCCGGCACCGCCGGGGCAGCGCCCCACTTGCAGGCCACGGTGACGCTGCTGTGCGACATCGCGCAGGAGCGCGGCTGGTCGTTCCGGCTGGCCACCATCGCCAGCGATGTGCCGGTGGACCTGGTGCAGGCGGCCCTGGCAGCGGGGCAGCTTCAGCCCATCGGGCCGATGCCGCTGCCCACGGGCGATGAGGTGGCGGCTTGTGCGCATATCGTGGCCCAGTGCGGGACCGAGACCTTCGAGCGCGCGCTGGCCACCGACCCGGATGTGGTGCTGGCCGGCCGCGCCTGCGACACCGCCATCTTTGCCGCGCTGCCGCTGATGCTTGGCTACCCCGCCGGCCTGGCCCTGCACATGGCCAAGATCATCGAGTGCACCTCGCTGTGCTGCCGACCGGGCGGGCGCGACGCCATGCTGGCGTCACTGGATCTGCAAGGCTTCACGCTGGAGAGCCTGAACCCCGGGCTGCATGCCACGCCGTCCTCGGTGGCCGCGCACGCCCTGTACGAGCAGGCCGACCCCTTCGAGGTGGAGGAGCCCGGCGGCACGCTGGGCTTGCGCGAAGCCGGCTATGAGGCGCTGGACGACCACCGCACCCGTGTCTGGGGTGCCACCTTCACCGCCCGCGAACAGCCCACCTTGAAAGTGGAAGGCGCGGCGCGCGTGGGGGCCCGTGCCGTGCTGTTGGCTGGCGTGGCCGACCCGACGCTGTTGCAGCAGTTGCCGCAGGTGCTGTCAGCCGTGCAGACCAAGGTGCGCGACCTGATGCCTGGGCCCTGGTCCGTGCACCCGCATGTCTACGGCCAGGGCGCCGTGCGCCCCTTGCCTGTGGCCCAGCAAAGCACTCACGAGGCTGGGTTGGTGCTGGAGTTCATCGCGCATGAGGCGGAGCAAGCGCGCACGGTGGCAGGCGTCTTCAAGCAGGCCTTACTCCACCATGGGTATCCCGGCCGGGTGGCCACGGCCGGCAACCTGGCTTTTGCCTTCACCCCCAGCGAGCTGGACGCGCACGAGGCCTTCCGCTTTGTGCTGTACCACGTGATGAGCGGAGTGGACCCCGCCTCGGTGTTCCGCATCCAGACCCTCGAGGTCGGCGGTGCCGACGCGACGCTGCACTGAGGCCCGCCATGCCCGGCACCATGCCCGTCACCAAGTACCACCAGGTCTACCTGGTGCTTCGCGAGCAGCTGCAGGAAGGCCGCTTTGCGCAAGGTCTGCCCGGTGAGCTGGCGCTCACACAGCAGTTCGGCGTGGGGCGCGTGACCGTGCGCCGGGCGCTGGAGCAACTGGTGCAGGAAGGCTTGATCGTGCGCGAGGCCGGGCGCGGCACACGGCCGGTCACGGCGGCCAGTACGGCCCGCAAGCCCGGCGCCAGTGGCGGTGCCAGCGCGGAGGCCGTGGCGGCGCCTGCCCACCCTGTCACCCGCCTCACCGGCTTGCTGGAAAACATCGTCAGCGTCAGCCGGAGCACCACGGTGAGGGTGCTGGACTGGCGCAGCATCCAGGCCTCCGACAGTCTGGCCCAGGTGCTGCAGGTGGCGCCCGGGGCCACGGTGCGCAAGGT
The DNA here is from genome assembly GCA_964432385.1 of uncultured Rubrivivax sp. Taxonomy (GTDB): domain Bacteria; phylum Pseudomonadota; class Gammaproteobacteria; order Burkholderiales; family Burkholderiaceae_C; genus Rubrivivax. The sequence goes on along the minus strand of CAYSOD010000008.1, from coordinate 15,172 downwards.
CACGCGGCTGCGCAGTGCGCCCGCGGGCCCGGTGTCCTACATCACCATCTACGTGCCCGAGCCGCTGATCCGAGGCTTTGGACGGCGCGACCTGGGGCAGAAGCCCGTCCTGCAGTTGCTGGAGGAAAGTGGCATCGAACTCGGTCGGGCCCGCCAGACCGTGACAGCCCGCGCCGCCAATGCCCAAGTCGCGCGGGAGCTGGAGGTGGCCGTGGGCACGGCCCTGCTGTCGGTGCGGCGCCTGGTCTACGACAGCGCTGACCGCCCGGTGCAATTGCTGCACGGCCTGTACCGGCCCGACCGGTACGAGTACCAGATGGAACTCTCCCAGGTGGGTGGCGTGGACGCGCGCATCGTCGCGCATGAGATGGTGCCGTGATGAGCGTGAGCCCGATCCTCCACATGCAGCCCCAGACCCTCGCCCAGAAGTTGCTGGCGCGCGCCAGCGGCCGCGCCCAGGTCGGCGTGGGCGAGATCGTGAACTGCCGGGTGGACCTGGCCATGTTCCACGACTCTTCCGGCCCCCGGCGGCTGAAGCCCATGCTGGAGGAACTCGGCGCCTCGATCTGGGATCCCTCGCGCGTGGTGCTGGTGATGGACCACTACGTGCCCGCGCAGGATGAGGATTCGCGCCGCATCGTGCGCATCGCGCGTGACTGGGCGGCCGAGCAACGCCTGCCGCATGTCTATGACTCCATCGGCATCTGCCACGTCGTGCTGCCCCAGCAGGGGCACCTGAAGCCGGGGATCTTCTGCGTGGGCGGCGACTCGCACTCGCCCACGGGCGGCGCTTTTGGCACCTACATGTTCGGCATTGGCGCCACGGAGATGCTGGGTGTGGTGGTGACGGGCGAACTGTGGGTGCGCGTGCCCAAGACGCTGCGCATGTGGTGGGGCGGCGCCCTGGCGCCGGGCCTGACGGCCAAGGACATGATGCTGCACCTGATCGGCCGCCTGGGCATGAACGGCGCCGACTACCAGGCGGTGGAGTTTGCCGGCCCGGCGGTGCGGGCGCTGTCCATGCCCGAGCGCATGACCATGGCCAACCTGAGCGCCGAGATGGGTGCGCAGACCGGCCTCATCGCCCCGGACGAGACCACGCTGGAATGGCTGCGCGGGGTGGGCGTGCAGGACGCCTCGGCCGAAGGCTGGGACACCGACGACGACGTGCCCGAGGGCGCGGCGCTGCAGACCCTGCGCCTGGACGCCAGTGCGCTGGAGCCGCAGGTGGCCGCGCCGCACAGCCCCGCCAACACGCACGGCGTGGGCGCACTGGCCGGCGTGGATGTGCAAGTGGCCTACATCGGCGCCTGCACGGGCGCCAAGATTGACGACTTGCGCGCTGCGGCTCAGGTGCTGCGCGGTCAGCAGGTGGCCCCGGGTCTGCGTCTGATGGTGGCGCCGGCCAGCCTGCGCGATCAGGCCCAGGCCGAGGACGAGGGCGTGATGCGCGTGCTGCGCGAAGCCGGGGCCGAGTTGCTGCCCACCGCCTGCGGCGCCTGCTCGGGCTATGGCGGCACCATCCCTGACGGCGCCAACGTCATTGCCACCACCGCGCGCAACTTCAAGGGCCGCATGGGCTCGCCCACCGCCCAGGTGTACCTGGCCTCGCCCTACACCGTGGCCGCGTCAGCCCTGCGCGGGCGCATCACTGACCCGCGGGAGGTGATGGCGTGAATGCCGTTGCGTCTTCCGTCGATGTCCGCCAAGGGCCTGCCGCTACAGAGGCGGCTGGTGCGCTGACCGTGACCCGCCACCGCGTCTGGGCCTTCGGTGCCGACATCGACACGGACCAGCTCGCCCCTGGCGCCTACATGAAGCTGGGCATCGAGGGCATCGCGCCGCATTGCCTGGAGGGCGTGCGCGCTGAGTTCGCGCGCGAGGTGCAGCGCGGCGACGTCATCGCCGCAGGGTCCAACTTCGGCATCGGCTCCTCGCGCGAGCAGGCCGCCGGCGCGCTGGTGCAACTCGGCGTGCGCGCGGTGATCGCACCGTCGTTTTCCGGCCTGTTCTTCCGCAACGCCTTCAACCTGGGCCTGTTGTTGCTGACCTGTCCCGAGGCGGCGCGCCTGCGCGAGGGCGAACACATCACGCTGGACCTGCAGGCGCTGACGGTGACCACGGCGCAAGGCGAGACGCTGCGCTGCGAGCCCATCCCCGGCTTCCTGCTGGACATGGTGGAGGCTGGCGGGCTGCTGAACCAGTTGCGCCGGCGTCTGGCCCGGCAGAACCCTCGTGTTGAGCAAGCTGCCGTCGGCGGCCACGCGGGCTGAAGCAGAGGCGCTTCCCGTGGCTTTCCCCGCTTCATGGAGCGAGATGAGATGACCCTGACCTCCGAACCGACCCTCGATGCTGGCGCGGCCTTGTCACCCGACAGCCCGGCGATCGCCCAGCACCCGGCGCGCGTGGTCCGCGCCGCGGCCATGCCCGCGGACACCCCCCATGTCCCGGCGGTGATCGTGGGCGGCGGCGCGTGCGGCATGACGGCCGGCATCCGCCTGCGTGATGCCGGCATCGACTGCGTGGTGCTGGAGCGCGACGCCGTGCCGAGCGGCTCCACCGCCTTGTCCTCGGGCTTCATCCCGGCGGCCGAGACGCGGCTGCAGAAGTCGCGTGGCATTCCCGATTCGCTGGCGCTGTTCCGCCGCGAGATCGAGGCCAAGAGCCGCGGCCAAGCCGCCCCGCACTTGGTGGTGGCCTACACCGAGGGCGTGCGCCAGGCCATCGACGCGCTGGAGGCACACGGCATCACCTTCGAGGTGGCCGACACCTGGCTCTACCCCGGCCACAGCGTGCACCGCATCCACTGCGTGCCCGAGCGCACGGGCGCGGCGCTGCTCGCGGCCCTGGGCCGCGTGGCGGCGGCCCGCGGCGTGGACGTGCTGACCGAGGCCCTGGTGCGCGAGATCTGGGTGGACGATGCCTCAGCGGGCGACCGCATCATCGGCGTGGGCTACCAACGCCCCAATGGCACGGTGGAGCGCCTGGCCTGCGACGCGCTGATCTTGGCCTGCAACGGCTATGGCGGCAACCCCGCGTTGGTGCGCGAGCTGCTGCCGGCCATGGCCGAGGCCACATTTGGCGGGCATGTGGGCAACGACGGCAGCGCCATCGCTTGGGGCCGCCGACTGGGCGCCCGGCTGGCGGACCTGGGCGGCTACCAAGGCCATGGCTCCTGGATCATCCCGCAGGGTGCGCTGATGACCTGGGCCGCCATGATGCAAGGCGGCGTGCAGATCAACGCCCGCGGCGAGCGCTTCCACAACGAGAACCATGGCTATTCCGAGGCGGCGGTGGAAGTGCTGGCCCAGCCCGGCGGCATCGCCTGGAACGTGTTCGACACGCCGGTGCTGGAGCTGCTGCAGACTTTTCCGGACTTTGTGGAAGCCCAGGCCAACGGCGCGCTGCGCAGCTTTGATGACGTGGCCGGGCTGGCTGCGCACATCGGTTGCGATGAGACTGCGCTGCGCGCCACGCTGGCCACCATCGAGCCTGGGGTGCCGGACCGCTTCGGCCGCACTTTCAAGCGCAAGCTGGCGACTCCCTTGCACGCGGTGAAGGTGACCGGCTCGCTTTTCCATACCCAGGGCGGCCTGGACATCGACGCCCAGTGCCGCGTGCTGCGCGAAGACGGCACGCCGCTGCCCAACCTGCTGGCCGCAGGCGGGGCGGCGCGCGGCGTCTCTGGCAACGAAGTCTGGGGCTACCTCACCGGCAACGGTCTGCTCAGCGCAGTGGGCGGTGGCTGGTTGGCGGGCGGGACGGTGGCGGCGATGCTTGCACACGAATTCTTGCCATGACGTTGAAACCATGACCCTCAAGACCCGCCTCACCCAGCCCACCTCGGTCCTCGCCCCCGGCATCTATGACGCGCTGACCGCGCTCGTGGCCGAGCAGGCCGGGTTCGAAGCCCTGTACCTGTCCGGCGCCTCCATCGCCTACACGCGCCTGGCGCGCTCGGACATCGGCTTGACCACCGCCACCGAGGTGGCCGACACGCTGGCCCGCATCACCGAGCGCGTGCGTACGCCCGTGATCGTGGATGCCGACACCGGTTTTGGCAACGCGCTGAACACCCAGCGCACCGTGCGCGCCTTCGAGCGCGCGGGTGCAGCCATGATCCAGCTGGAAGACCAGACCTTCCCCAAGCGCTGCGGCCATCTGGACGGCAAGGGCGTGGTGCCCGCGGCCGAGATGTGCGGCAAGCTGCGCGCTGCGCTCGACGCGCGCCACAGCGAAGACACGCTGATCCTCGCCCGCACCGACGCCCTGGCCGTGGAGGGCTTCGAGGCGGCCCTTGACCGTGCCGAGGCCTACCTGTCTTGCGGCGTGGACGCCCTGTTCATCGAAGCGCTGCGCACCCCCGAGCAGATGGCCGAGGCCTGCACGCGTTTTGCCGGCCGCATTCCGTTGCTGGCCAACATGGTGGAAGGTGGCAAGACGCCCATCCAGAGCGCCGACGAACTGGGCCGCATCGGCTTTCGCATCGTCATCTTCCCTGGCGGCACCGCCCGCGCCGTGGCGCACACGCTGCAGCGCTACTACGCCAGCCTGCACACCCACCGCACCACCGCCCCCATGCGCGACCACATGCTGGACTTCGACCAGCTCAACGGCGTGATCGGCACGGCGGCGTTGCTGGAGGAGGGGAAGAAGTATGGGTGAGGCAGGGGACGGACGTGAAGTGGTGAAGTGGAGCTTCAGTTGGCCTCTTGAACCCTTCACCTTACTGCCGCAAACACGCAGGTGTTTCGCAGCGTCCCGGCCCCATCGATGCGGTTGTGACGCAGGACGCCTTCCAACTCCATGCCCACGCTCCAACACAGCTGGCGGCTCGCGACGTTGAGCTCATCGGTGTAGGCCTCGACGCGTCGGGCCCCGAGGCCCGTGAAGGCCAGTTCCAGCAGTGCCCGGGCAGCTTCGCTCGTGTAGCCCTGGCGATGCGCCGAGCTGCGGCACCAGAAGCCCAGTTCAAACCTGGGCACCTCCCAGTGGATGCGGTGCAAGCTGGTGCTGGCGATGAATCGGCCACTGCTGCGTTCGAAGGCGAGGTAGGGTAGTGATGTCCTTCGGATGAAGGCGGCTTGACTCTCGCGGCAGAACGTCTCCGAGGCGTCCGCCGATGGCTCAGGGATGGCCCAGGGCAGCGACGCGCTCCAGGTACGGAGCTCTTGCAGGCTTTCCACCACGGCCTCGTGCACCACCACCCCGTCCCCCGCACTCGGGCAGCGCAGCAACAGCCGAGGGGTTTCGATTTCGGCGGGTACGTTGATCAGGATCGGGGCGGTCATGTGGGCTGGAGATTGAGAGCTGCCGAGTTCACGGCATCGCTGGGGCGCGCTGCACGTTCAGCGGTCGCCCGCGCAAGCGCACTTCGGCTTGGTGGCGGTCAAATTGGGCTTGCATGCGCAACCACAGGCCAGCGTCGCCCCCGCGGTCCTTGCCAAGCCAGGCCTCGATGCGCAACGCCATCTCTGGCGAGACGGCAGCGCGTCCGTTGAGGACCCTGGACAGGGCTGTTCGCGTGACACCGAGCTGCATCGCGGCATCGGTGATGCTCAGGCCCAGAGCTGGCAGCACGTCTTCGCGCAGGATCGCACCGGGGTGTGGGTGGTGATGAAGTGGAGTCATGGCGGCACTCTTCAGTGGTAGTCCAAGTAGTCGACCAGGATGACGTCTGAGCCATCAAATCTGAAGGTCAAGCGCCAGTTGCCGCTGACCGAAACAGCCCAATGCCCTCGCAGGGTGCCCTTCAACGGATGGAGATTCCAGCCCGGAAACCCCAAATCTGAAGGTTGTGCCGCGGCGTCCAGGGCACGCAACATGCGCCCAAGCCTTGGCGCGTGCTGGGCCTGGATGCCTGCAGTAGTTCCTGTCTCGAAGAACTGGCGTAGGCCTTTGTGTTCAAAACTCTTAATTGCCACAGGTGGTCATTGTGTACCTATGCTACACGCGAAGTAATGTCTAGCGGGCCGATACGGCTGCGGATCCAGGGCTCAGCCCTCCATCCTTCTCGAAGGCCCAGGCAAGCTCAGCCAAGCCGTTTCGCTGGTGACTGCACCTCAAAACCTGTGAGGCGCCAGCGGCGCGAGGTCCATGGAGGGGGGCACGCCGCTGGCCAGCTCGGCCACCAAGCGGCCGGTGATGCCGGCCAGAGTCAGGCCGACGTGGCCGTGGCCGAAGGCGTGGATGACCTGGGGGTCGCTGGGTGAGTGGCCGATGACGGGCAGCGAGTCGGGCATCGAGGGGCGAAAACCGAGCCAGATGCGGCCTGCCGGGCCCAGACCCGGCACCAGGCGGCGGCTGACGCGCTCGATCATGGCCGTGCGGTGCGGCCGCAGCGGCTTGCCCAGCCCGCCCAGCTCCACCGTGCCTGCGGCCCGCAGCCCTTCACCCAGCGGTGTCAGGTAGAAACCGGCCTCGGGGTCGCACACGGGTGAGTTCAGCCGGTGACTGTCCTGCGGGAACAGCACGTGGTACCCCCGCTCGGCGTCCAGGCGGATGTGGTCGCCCAGGGTGGTGGCCAGGCGGCCGGAGTGCGCCCCGGCGGCGATCACCACCCGGTCACCCACGGCCACCGCTTGCCCGCCCGCCATGGCCGCGCGAGCCGTTCCTTGGCGGATGATGGCGTCCACCGTCGCCTGCACGACGGTGCCTCCGCGGCGCTGGAAGTCCTGCGCCAAGCCCATCATGAAGTGGTGCGGGTCGTCCAGGCTGCAGGTGTCCAGGAAGCGCACCGCCCGGTCATAACCGGGCTTCAGGCCCGGCTCGTCCTGCCGCAGTTGCTCGGCACTGAGTACCTGCATGCGCACGCCCTGTTCGGCCCGCATCTGCAAGGTGGCCTGGGCCGCCTCGAACTGCGCTGCCGTGCGGTAGACGTACAGGCAGCCGGTGCGCCGTACGCGTCCCTCCAGCCCGGCCTGCGCGATGAGGGGCTCCAGGCCCGCAGAGGTCAGTCGGATGAGCTGCCCCAGCACCGCCGTGATGCGCTGCACCTCGCTGGGCCGGCTGGCCCGGATGAAGGACCATAACCAGGGCAGCAGGCCCGGCACATCGCCCCAGAACAGCGACAGCGGGCCGTCGCGGTGGCTCAGCATGCGCGGCACGGCCGCGGTGATGCCAGGCATGGCCACAGGCAGCACGGCGCCGTAGGCGATGGTGCAGGAGTTGCCGAAGCTTGCCGCCGCCTCGTAGCCCACGCCCGGCAGTGGTGGCGTGGGGTCGCACACCGTCACGGCGTGGCCGGCACGCTGCAGCCACAGCGCACAAGATAGGCCGACGATGCCGGCCCCAACGACGACCACCCGCTTGCGCTGGCTTTCAGGCAGGAGGGGCAGAGGCGCCAGGGCCTCGAATGAGGGGTTGGCGCTCACCATGGCATGCGGTCGCGCCAGCGGTAGTAGCGGATGCTGGGGGCCAGGAACCAGGGCTTGCCCGTGTACAGCGGGCGGGTGGGGAAGGCCAGGCCGTCAAACGCCGTGCGCCCCTCCTCCAGCCCCAGCACCTGCTGCCCGATGCGCATGCCCAGGTAGCTGCCCATGCCCACGCCCGAGCCGCAGTAGCCCATGGCGTAGTGGATGCCCTCGTGGCGGCCCAGGTGCATCAGCTCGTCGAAGGTGTAGGCCACGAAGCCGCACCACGAGTGGCTGATGCGCACCGAGGCCAGGGCCGGGAAGATCCCGACCAGGTCGCGGTACAGGATGGGCCCGCTGACGCGCGGGTCGGTCTCGTTGAAGGACACCCGGCCGCCGAAGACGATGCGGCGCTGGTCGGGCGAGGCGCGGTAATAGAAGACGACCTTGCGGGTGTCGCTGACGATACGGTTGTGCGGGATGAGCGCGGCCACCTGCTCCCGCGGCATCTCCTCGGTGGCGATGATGTAGCTGCCGATCGGGATGACGCGGCGGCGCAGCCAGGGCGTGAGCGCGCCGGTGTAGCCGTTGGTGGCCACGACCACGTCGCGCGCCAGGGTGGTGCCCCGGGCGGTGGTGAGCTTGAACCGCGCACCGTCGCGCTCCAGGCCCAGCACGGGGCAGCGCGGCAGCACCTGGGCGCCGGCGGCCTGCACCCGCTGCAGCAGCCCCTGGTGGTAGCGCGCCGGGTCCACGCTGGCGTGGCGCGTGTAGACGACACCGCCGTGATAGGCGTCGGAGCCGATCACCGCGCGCTGCTCGGAGCGGGGCACCAGGTAGGCGTCAACGCCAGGGCCCGGGGCGCGGTGCTCGACCTTGCGCTCGAGCTGACGAAATTGGGCCTCGTTGTGGGCGGCGTGGAAGCGGCCCACCACGCCGAAGCTGCAGTCGATACCCTCGCGCTGCACGAACTCCCCCAGATACGCCAGCGACTGCCGGCCCTCGGCCAGGATGTCCTGGGCCTTTTGCGGCCCATGGCGGCGCGTGAGCGCGTCCAGCGTGGGCTTGACGCTGGTGGAGACTTGCCCGCCATTGCGTGAACTGCAGCCCCAGCCGGCGTCTTCGGCATCGAAGACCGCCGTGTGCCGCCCGCCACGCGCGGTCTGCAGGGCGGCCTGGAGGCCTGTGTAGCCCGAGCCGATGACAGCCACATCCGCCTCGGCGGGGGCAGGCAGGGTGGGCAGCGCCGGGCGGGGCGTGTGCTCCCACCAGTAGGGCTGCAGCTTCGCGTCAGCGGTGAAGGGGGCACCCAGGGCGCCGTGTGGAGAGAGTGGAGGGGGTGTGGGCGGGAGCATCGGTTCAGGGCTTCAAGGGTTCATGAGCTCACGGGTTCAGTGCGGCGTCTTCTAGCAGGAGATCAGCCGCCTTTTCGGCCACCATGACCACGGGCATGTTGGTGTTGCCCGAGGTGACGGTGGGGAAGACCGAGGCGTCCACGATGCGCAGGCCGGCCAGACCGTGCACCCGCAACCGGTGGTCGACGACGGACTGTGCCGGGTCCGGCCCCATGCGGCAGGTGCTGACGGGGTGGAACACCGTGGAGCACCGCGCCCGGATGTCGTCGATCATCTGATCGCGTGTCTGCACGTCCAGGCCGGGCTGCATTTCCTGGGCCACCAGGCCCGCCAGGGCCGGCGTGGCTGCGAGACGGCGCAGCAGGGCCGCGCCGTCCAGCAGCGCTTCGAGGTCTTGCGGGTCGGACAGCGAGTTGGGCACGATGCGCGGCGCTTCCAGGGGGTCTGGCGAACGCAGCTCGACATGCCCACGGCTGGCCGGGCGGCAGGGCTGCGCACTGAGCATGAAGCCGGGGAAGGGGTCCGGGCTCATCAACGGGCGCTTGCCTGGCGGAGTGCGGGTGTAGGACAGCGGCGAGAAGTACAGCTGCAGGTCAGGCCGGGACAGCCCGGGGCGGGAGCGCACGAAGCCGCCCGCCTGGTTGACCGACAGGGCCAGTGGGCCCGTGCGCGTGAGCAGGTATTGCAGGCCCACTCGCAGCTTGCCGTGCCAGGGGCGCAGCTGTTCGTTCAGGGTGGGCACGCGGGCCTGGTACAGGTGGTCGATGCACAAGTGGTCCTGCAGGTGGCGGCCCACCGCCGGGCTGTCATGCACCACCTCGATGCCCAGCGACGAGAGATGCGGCGCCGGCCCCACTCCCGACAACTGCAGCAACTGTGGCGTGTTGAGGGCGCCGGCGCACAGGATGACTTCGCGCGCCGCGCGCGCCTGCCGCCCCTCGCCACCCACGGTGTAGTGGACTTGCGTGGCACGCCGTCCCTCGAAGCCGATGCGCTGCACCAGCGCTTGCGTCTGCACCTGCAGCTGCGCTCGCTGCAGGGCCGGGCGCAGGTAGGCGGTGGCGGTGGAGACGCGCCGCCCTTCGTGGACGCTGATCTGGTAATGCGCCACACCTTCGCTGCTGGCGCCGTTGAGGTCGGCGCTGCGCGGCAGCCCGGCTTGCTCGCAGGCCTGCAGGAACGCGTGGCACAGCGGGTGCGTCTGCGCGCTGACATCGGCCACCTTCATCGGCCCGCCGCTGCCGCGCTCAGCGCTCGGGCCGAAGGGGCTGTCTTCAAGCTTGCGGAAGTAGGGCAGCACGTCGCGCCATCCCCAACCCGGGTTGCCCAGCGCGGCCCACTCCTCGAAATCCGCAGGGTGGCCACGCAGCGCCACCATGGCGTTGATGGTGCCCGAGCCCCCCAGCAGCTTGCCGCGCGGCCAGTAGCCGCTGCGCCCGGCCAGGGCCGGTTCAGGCTCGGTGCGGTACATCCAGTTGATGGCCGGATCGTAGAAGCAGCGCCCGTAGCCGATGGGCATGCGCACGAAGAAGCGTTTGTCGCTGGGGCCGGCCTCCAACAGCAGCACCTTGTGGCGGCCACCGGCGGTCAGGCGCTCGGCCAGCACGCAGCCGGCGGTGCCGGCGCCCACGATGATGTAGTCGAAAGTGCTCACTTCAAAGGTGAAGGCCGCTGGGTGACGGGGAGAGGCAGCGGGGCATCCATCGCAAGGCACATCCTGTTGCAGCCTCTTGGCCAATGAGGTTGACACACCCGGTCCCCCAGCGGGCAGGTCCACTTTGGGCAATCTTCAAGGCCATTGGTGCCAACGGTCGCGGAAGAACCTGGCACGGCGGAAGGCGCTCAGGCCGTACCGGCCGCCACGGGCCGCCGGGCCGGGACCGCACACAGCTGCTCCATCACTTGACCCAGCACCTCCACGCCCTGCTCGATGTCAGGCGGGCGGACAGCCCCGAAACCCAGTACCAGACCGCTGGCACCGCCGCCTGAAGGCGGCGTCAACGAGAAGCGAGTGATGGGCGAGACCGTGATCGCCCGCTGCCGAGCAGCCTCCACCACGTCCTGCTCGGACAGCGCGGTCTGAAAGCGTGCGATGGTGTGCAGCCCACTGTGGCTGGGCACCACTTCCAGCAGGCCGGTCAGGCGCCGCCCGGCTGCCGCGCACAGCGCGTCGTGCCGCTCGGCGTAGATGCGCCGCATGCGGCGAAGGTGCGAGGAGAAGTGCCCTTCGTCGATGAATTCGGCCACGATCGCCTGCACGACCGTGGGCACACCCTGCAGCAACTGGCTCATCACGGCCTTGACCGTGTCCACCAGCGAGGGCGGCACCAGCAGGAAGCCCAGGCGCAGCGAGGGGAACAACGACTTGCTGAAGGTGCCCACGTAGATGACGCGGCCCGTGGAGTCGATGCTCTTGAGCGTGGGCAGGGGCGCGCCGCCGAAGGAGAACTCGCCGTCGTAATCGTCCTCGATGACCCAGGCGCCGGCCTGCTCGGCGGCATGCAGCAGGGCAAAGCGCCGCTCCAGGCTCATCACCACCCCCAGCGGTTGCTGATGCGAGGGCGTGACGAAGGCCAGCGCAAAGGCAGGGCAGCGCGCCAAGCCCTCCTCCACCCGCAAGCCCTGCGCGTCCACTGGAACGGGCAGCAGGTCGGCGCCGGCGGCGATGAGGCTGTTGCGCGCCCCGATCGCGCCCGGGTTCTCGAACCAGACCGCATCGCCAGGGTTCAGCAACAGCGAGGCGGTCAGCGAGAACGCCTGCTGCGCGCCGCTGACGATGAAGATCTGCTCCGCGTCGCAGACGATGCCGCGATTGGCGCGCAGGTGGGAGGCGATGGCGCGGCGCAGGCCCGGGTGCCCGAAGGGTTCACCGTAGCCCATGACGTCGTCCCGCCCGCGCCGCCAATGCTTGGCGGAAAGCCGCGCCCACTGCGCCATCGGGAACGCGTCAAAGGCTGGCAGCGCGGTCGTGAAGGCGCGAGGGATGGCGGGCAGGCGTTGGCGCAGGCCGAAGAGCTCCAGCGAGCGCTCGGTGGCGCGCGACAGGCGCGGCTTGGAAACCGCCGGCCCAGGAGTGACCGCCGCGGCCATGGGTCGTGGTGCCTCGAGGGCCCGGGTCACGTAGGTGCCCGCGCCCACCCGCGACTCGATCAGCCCCTCGGCGGTCAGGCGATCAAAGGCCTCGATGACGGTGGTGCGCGAGACGGCCAGATCGCGCGCCAGCGTGCGGCTGGCCGGCAGGCGCTGGCCCGGTGCGATGCTGCCGGACAGGATCAACTCGCGCAGCCCGACGTGCAGCTGGGTGCTGACCGGCCTGGTGGAGCCGTGTTCAAGCCTTATCGACAGGAGCAGCGCCCCGCCTGCGCGCTTGACCATCCCCAAGCCTCCGGTGTGTGGACTGGACCGTTTGCAAACGGTATCACGGAATGTTCAAAATGGACCTTCCTGGCAGTCCATTTCCGTCCGCATCATCGGCCCATCCCGAGGGTGCAGCGCCAGGCGAGGCGCTTGAAACCTCCGGTCACGAGAAAGACGGGGGGCCGCTTGAAGATCCAGCGCATCGAAACGTTCTGCAACCCGTTTGTCGGTTTCGTGCGGGTCACGGCCGACAACGGCGCGCAGGGTTGGGGGCAGGTCTCGCCATACCAGGCCGACATCACCTGCACCATCCTGCACCGCCAGGTGGCTCCGTGGGCGCTGGGGCGCGACGCCCTGAATCTCGAGGACCTGGTGGACTACGTGTTCGAACGCGAGCACAAGTTTCCGGGCTCCACGCTGTACCGCGCCATCGGGGGGGTGGAGACGGCCCTGTGGGACCTGCGCGGCAAGCTTGAGGGCAAGAGCGTGTGCGAGCTGCTGGGCGGCACCCCGGGCCGCCTGCGCGCCTATGCCTCTTCCATGAAGCGCGACATCACTCCGCTTGACGAAGCCAAGCGCCTGTGCGAGCTGCGCGACCGCCTGGGCTTCGATGCCTTCAAGTTCCGTGTGGGGGCCGAGTGCGGGCGCAATGTGGACGAGTGGCCCGGCCGCACGGAAGAGATTGTCCCCACCATGGCGCGCGCACTCGGCCCGGACGTGGCCCTGATGGTCGACGCCAACAGCTGCTTCACGGTGGAGCGCGCCATCGAGGTGGGCCACTTGCTGCAGGATCACGGCATCAGCCACTACGAGGAGCCCTGCCCCTACTGGGAGCTGGAGCAGACCCAGGCCGTGACCGCAGCGCTGGACATCGACGTTACCGGCGGCGAGCAGGACTGCTGGATGCCCACTTGGCGCCAGATGATCGGCATGCGCGCGGTGGACATCGTGCAGCCCGACGTCTGCTACATGGGCGGCATCACCCGCACGCTGCGCGTGGCCCGGCTGGCCGCGCAGGCGGGGCTGCCTTGCACGCCGCACAGTGCCAACCTGTCCATGGTGACCCTGTTCACCATGCACCTGCTGGGTGCGATTCCCAACGCCGGCAAGTACCTGGAGCTGTCCATCGAGGGCCCGGACTACTACCCCTGGCAGGAGGGGCTGTTCCGCCGCTCGCCTTACACGGTGGTGGACGGCCACGTCACCATCCCGAACGATCCCGGCTGGGGTGTGGAGATCGAGCCCGCCTGGCTGGAACGTGCCGCTTACCAACAAAGCGAGCGCACGTGAGCCGCTCAGCCATCCTGGGCCGGGAGGAGGCGGCGCTCGCGGCCAGCGTGCTGGCAACGGGCGTGTTGCCAGGCTTGCCTGACGGACACCACATCGATGGCGCTTGGGTGCCCGCGGCTGGCGGCTCGCGCATGGAGTCCTTTGACCCGAGCACGGCAAAGACCTTTGCCAGCTTTGCGGTGGGCGACGCGCAGGACGTTGACCGCGCCGTGGCCGCAGCCCGCCGCGCCCTGTGCGGGCCCTGGCGCCGCACCACCCCGGCCGAGCGCGGCCGCATCCTGGCCCGCTCGGCCGCGCTGATCCGCGCACACGCCGCGCAACTGGCCATCGTCGAGTGCGTGGACGCGGGCAAGCGCCTGGCCGAGGCGCGGGGTGATGTCGCTTCCGCGGCCCGCACCTTCGAGTACTACGCCGGGGCTTGCGACAAGCTGCAGGGCCAGACCATTCCCCTGGACGCCGACCACCTGGCCTACACCGTGATGGAGCCGGTGGGCGTGTGTGCCCAGGTGGTGCCCTGGAACTATCCCCTGGCCACGCTGGCCCGTGGCCTGGCTCCGGCGCTGGCGGCCGGGTGCACGGTGGTGGTCAAGCCGGCCGAGACCACGCCCTTCACGGCCTTGCTGCTGGCCGAATTGCTGACCGAGGCAGGCCTGCCGCCGGGCGTGTGCAACGTGGTCACGGGCACGGGCGCGCAGGCCGGGGCCGCGCTGGTGGCGCACCCGCATGTGAACCACATCACCTTCACGGGCTCGGTGCCCACGGGCGTCGACGTCATGCGCGCTGCGGCGCCCAACGTCACCCACGTGCTGCTCGAGCTGGGCGGCAAGTCTCCCGTGGTGGTGATGGCCGACGCCGATGTGGCGCAGGCGGTGGATGGCGTGTTTGGCGCCATCTTCGAGAACGCCGGGCAGATCTGCTCGGCCGGCTCCCGGCTGGTGGTGGCCAGGCCCTTGCATGCGCAGATGGTGGAGGCCTTGGCTGCGCGGGCGCAGGCCCTGAGCCTGGGCCATGCGCTCACCGACCCTGGGCTCGGCCCGGTGAACTCGGCCACGCAGCTCGCGCGTATTGCCGGCCATGTGGACCGCGCCTGCCAGCGCGGGGTGCAGATCGTCACGGGAGGCCGCGCCACCACGGACCCCGCCCGCGGCTGTGGCTGGTTTTTCGAGCCCACGCTGCTCGACGGTTTGACGCCTGACGATCCGGCCGTGCAGCAGGAGATCTTTGGGCCCGTGCTGTGCGTGCAGGTCTTCGACGACGTGGAGGAGGCCATCGCCCTGGCCAACGGCACCGACTTCGCCCTGGCTGCCGGCGTCTACACGCGCGACTTCGCCATGGCCCACCGCCTGGCACGCGACCTGGATGCCGGGCAGGTCTACATCAACGAGTACTTCGCCGGCGGCATCGAGCTGCCTTTTGGCGGCAACCGGCGCTCGGGCTTCGGCCGGGAGAAGGGCCTGGAGGCCTTGCGCAACTACTGCCGCGTCAAGAGCGTGGCAGCCCGCCTGAGCTGAGATCGCATGCACACCCCTCATCTGCCAGATGGTGACGCCCCTCGCGGTTCGAACGCCGCCCGTGAGCCCCATCAAAGCGGTATGGGGCGACGTTCAAAGTGGCTCTTCCGTGCCGTCCACATTGTTTCGACACTGGATCGAGGATCGTCTCGGTCCGCCTTCGCCGACGCCGGGCAGTGGCCCGGCCTCTCAACCCCTTGACCCGCAACCGTCCCATCATCACCCCCGAGGAGGAGACATGAAGATCAGAGACCTTGCAGCGCCGCTGGCCGGCGCCCTGCTGGCTGCCGCGGTGTCCACCGCGAGT
>CAYSOD010000007.1:7590-25207 GCA_964432385.1 uncultured Rubrivivax sp. | reverse complement strand
CAACCTGCACCCGCTGATCCTGTTCGACGCCAACGACCCCGACCAGCTGCACCGCTGCGAGCTCTTCGGCGCCGACATCCTGGAGACCAGCGTGCGCCTGGGAGGCACGGTCACGGGCGAGCACGGCGTGGGCGTGGAAAAGCTCAACTCCATGTGCGTGCAGTTCAGCCCCGGCGAGCGAGAGCAGATGTTTGCGCTGAAGGCCGCCTTCGACCCCGCCGGCCTGCTCAACCCCGGCAAGGTGATCCCCACGCTGCAGCGCTGCGCCGAGTACGGCCGCATGCACGTGAGCAAGGGCCTGCTGCCCTTCCCGCAGCTGGAGCGGTTTTGATGGAGGGCGTGGAGGTGGACGGTGCTGTGGCCGCCGACCCCGCGCTGCAGCGGCTGATCGAGCAGGTGCGCGCCGCGCGCGCCGAGGGCACGGTGCTGGACATCCGCGGCGGCGGCACCAAGGCCTGGTATGGCGAGGCTCCGCAGGGCGTGCCGCTGGACGTGACGGGGCTTCGCGGCATCAGCAGCTATGAGCCCAGTGAGCTGGTGGTGACGGTGCGCGCCGGCACACCGCTGGCTGAGCTAGAGGCGGCGCTGGCCGAGAAGGGTCAGTGCCTGCCCTTCGAGCCGCCGCGCTTCGGTGCCGCCACCGCTGCAGGCGCCACAAGCTCTACAGGAGGCTCCGCCGGGGGCACGGTAGGCGGCATGGTGGCTGCCGGCTTGGCCGGCCCGGCGCGCGCCGCGATAGGCGGCGTGCGCGACTACGTGCTGGGCGCCACCTTGCTCAACGGCCGCGCCGAGGTGTTGAGCTTTGGCGGCCAGGTGATGAAGAACGTGGCCGGCTACGACGTGGCGCGCCTGCTGGCGGGCTCTCTGGGCACGCTGGGCGTGATCTGCGAGGTGTCGCTGAAGGTGCTGCCCGTGCCCGTGGCGCGTGCCACGCTGCGCTTTGATGTGGCGCAGGCCGAGGCGATTCGGATGCTCAATGCCTGGGGCGGCCAGCCCTTGCCGCTGAGCGCCAGCGCCTGGTGGCAGGGCGTGCTGGTGCTGCGCCTGGCCGGCGCCGCCGCTGCCGTGGACGCCGCCGTGGCGCGCCTGGGTGGCGAGGTGGTGGATCCGGCCATGGCGGACGCCTTCTGGAGGGGCCTGCGCGACCAGACCGACGAGTTCTTTGTCGAGGCTTCCAAGACGGTGGAGGCTGGCTCTGTGCAAGCGGGTGCTGCACCTTCCTTGGTTGAGTCATCAGCAACAGAGCCCGCCGTGTCGCCGGCTGCTCATCACGCGCTGCCCGGGGCGTCGCTCTGGCGCCTGTCCGTGCCGTCGGTTGCGCCGCCGCTGGCTCTGGAAGGCGACACTCTGGTGGAGTGGGGAGGCGCACAGCGCTGGCTGGTCTGCAGCGCGCCGGCGACGCAAGTGCGAGCTGCCGTGGCGGCGGCGGGCGGCCATGCCACGCTGTACCGGGCTCAGGACAAGGCGCCCGGCGTCTTTGCCCCGCTGAGCGCCCCGGTGGCTCGCATCCAGCGTCAGCTCAAGGCCGCCTTCGACCCCGACGGGGTCTTCAACCGCGGCCGGCTCTACCCCGAGTTCTGAGGGCTTGCGAACTCCTTCCGCGCACACACGCTCGCCTGATCCGCCAAACCCGGTCACCGTCCTCGATGCAAACCAACCTCGCCCCCGAGTTCAAGGGCACGTCCGAAGGCCGCGAGGCCGAGGCCATCCTGCGCAAGTGCGTGCACTGCGGTTTCTGCACCGCCACCTGCCCCACCTACCAGTTGCTGGGCGACGAGCTGGACGGCCCGCGCGGGCGCATCTACCTGATGAAGCAGGTGCTGGAAGGCGCCCCGGTCACGCGCAAGACGCAAGCGCACCTGGACCGCTGCCTGACCTGCCGCAACTGTGAGAGCACCTGCCCCAGCGGTGTGCAGTACGGTCATCTGGTGGACATCGGCCGTCGCATCGTCGAGCGCAAGGTGGAGCGGCCCACGGGCGAGAAGGCGGTGCGCTGGCTGCTGAAAGAGGGGTTGACCTCACCCCTCTTCAAGCCGGCCATGAAGCTCGGCCAGGCACTGCGCCCTCTGGTGCCGGGCAAGCTGCGTGACAAGGTGCCCGCTCCCGCGCCAGCCCGCGCCCACCGCTGGCCCACGCGTGAACACCCGCGAAAGGTGCTGATGCTGCTGGGTTGCGTGCAGCCTGCCATGATGCCCAACATCAACGCGGCCACCGCGCGCGTGCTGGACGCCGCCGGCCTCCAGACCCTGGTGGCCGATGGCGCCGGCTGCTGTGGCGCGCTGCGCACGCACCTGAACGACCACGAAGGCGGCCTGGCCGACATGCGCCGCAACATCGACGCCTGGTGGCCGCTGGTGGAGGGCCTCACCAGCCAGGGTACGGTCGAGGCCATCGTGATGAATGCCTCGGGCTGCGGCGTCACCGTCAAGGAGTACGGCCACGCCCTCGCGCATGACCCGGACTATGCCGACAAGGCGCGGCGCATCAGCGAGCTCACCAAAGACTTGAGTGAGCTGCTGCCCGGCCTGGTGCCGGCCCTGGCACAGCGCCTGGGCCGCCCTGTCGGCAAAACAGGCTCGGCGGCTTTGCCCACCCACGGCCGCATGGTCTTCCACCCGCCCTGCACGCTGCAGCATGGGCAGCAACTGCGTGGCGGTGTCGAGCAGCACCTCGCCGCGCTCGGCTTCGAGGTGCGGCTGGCGGGTGCCGAGAGCCATTTGTGCTGCGGCTCGGCCGGCACCTACAGCGTGCTGCAGCCGGAACTGGCCACCCAGCTTCGCGATCGCAAGCTCGCACACCTGGCCCCTGCCGACGATGAGACCGTCATCTCCGCCAACATCGGCTGCATCCAGCACCTGCAGTCCGGCACCCCGTCACCCGTGCGCCACTGGGTAGAGGTGCTGGATGACGCGTTGAACCGGGGCTGACCTTGGACCAGGGGCGCACTGCGCCCCGCTACGTAACGTCCGCCCGCCGCCGCCGTCATCAGGCCAACGCCATCGCCCGACGCCGCTCGTGCCAGATGCTGAACAGCCCGGCAGCCACGACGAGGCTCGCGCCCCACCAGACGTGGGCGCCTGGCCACTCGCGCCAGAACAGCCAGCCGAACAGCGCTGCCCAGACCAGCTCGGTGTACTGGAACGGCGCCACCGCTGACACTGGGGCCACGCGCAGCGCGCGGAAGGTCAGGCGCTGGCTGGCCAGCAGCACCGCTGCGCTGCTGGCGATCACTGCCCACATCGTGGGCGAGGGCAGGGCGGGCGGCACGAACAGCAGACCCACCAGCCCGGCCAGGCCCATGCAGGCGTTCTGCGAGACCATCATGGACAGGTCGGTTTCGGTGCTCGACAGCCAACGCACGCAGGTCATGGCCGCCGCGTAGAAGAAGGCAGCGGCCAGGGCCAGCACCGCACCCACGCCCAGGGACCCTGCCGCGACCTCCGGCCCGACGATCACGAACACCCCGCACAAGCCCAGCATCACGGCGGCCCAGCGCGCCGGGCCCACACGCTCGCGCAGCAGCGGCACCGACAGGATGGTCATCAGCAGCGGCGAGGCGAAGCAGATGGCGATCGTCGTGGCCAGCGGGAGGTGCCGCAGCGCTTCGAAGAAGGCCAGCATGGAGCACACCGACAACGTGCCGCGCAGCAGGTGCCCGAGCGGGCGGCGCATGCGCAGCACGGCCAACCCGCCGGCACGCACGACCATGGGAGCGACGAACAGCATCACCAGGGCCGAGCGGGTGGCGATCAGCACCGGGGTGGACAACTCGGCCACCGCCACCTTGGTCAGCGTGTCCATCACCGACAGCAGAAACACGCCGGCCACCATCAGCGCAATGCCCTGCAGCGGGCGATCGGGGCGCAGGGCCGCGGCGGAGTTGGAGGGGTCGTGGGACATGGGGGTTCTCAGGCTCGAGCGAGCCCTGGGACGTCAGGTTAACGCGTCGCCACCCAGGCCAGGGCCAACTTGTGGTGGTGGGCGCCCGCCGCTCACGGGGCCGTCTTGCGGCAAATGCTCAGCGCTTGTGAAGGTTTCACGTGGCCGCGAGCGCGGTTGCGGGGGTGTCTCACCTGCTTGCAGTGTCTCAGTGCGTGCGCGTGACCTTGCTCAGGTGGGGCGGGGCGTCGGGGTCGCGGCCGCGGGCGCGCGCCAGGGCTTCGACCATGAGGTAGAAGGATTGCACCACCGCGATCGGGTCCAGGTCTTCGTGCTCGGTCTCGACCAGAGGCAGTTGTGCACCCGCCGTGCCGGCGGGTGCGGCCAGCAGCACCCGGGCGCCGCGGCTTCGCATGTCCTGCGCCAGGGCCAGCAGGCCGGCCTGCGCCGGGCCGCGGGGGGCCAGCACCAGCACCGGGTAGCCTTGCTCCACCAGGGCCATGGGGCCGTGGCGCAGCTCCGCCCCCGAAAAGGCCTCGGCCTGGATGCCGCACACCTCCTTGAGCTTCAGTGCAGCCTCCATCGCCACCGCCTGCCCCGTGCCTCGGCTGACCACGATGAGCCGGTCCGCCGACCTGAAGGTTTCCACAGCCGCACTCCAGTCGCAGGTGCACGCTTGCCGCAGCGCCTGCGGCAGGCCGGCCAGCGCCGCCTTCAGTGGCGAGCCGGCCTCCCAGTGCGCCACGAGGCGGGCACCGGCCACCAGCTGCGCGATGTAGCTCTTGGTGGCCGCCACGCTGCGCTCGGGGCCGGCGTGCAGCGGCAGCACCCACTGGCTGGCCTGGGCCAGCGGTGAGGCCGTGTCGTTGACGAAAGCCACGGTGCGGGCCCCGTGGGCGCGGAAGTAGCCGGTGGGCGCCAGCAGGTCCGGGCTCTGGCCGCTTTGGGAGAAGGCCAGTGACACCAGCCCGTCGCAGGCCAGGCGGCTGGCGTACAGGGTGACCAGCGACATCGGCAGCGAGGTCACCAGCTGGCCCAGGCGCGCCATCACCAGGTAGGCCGCGTAGTGAGCGGCGTGGTCGCTGCTGCCACGCGCCACGGTCAGCAGGGCCCGCGGCGGCGCGTTGCGCAGGCTGCGGGCCAGGCCTTCCAGGGTCTCGGTGTCGGCCTGCAAAAGCGCCTCGGCCACGGCCGGGGCCTGGAGGGCCTCGGCGCGCATGCGTGAGCAGGGCAGCGTGGCGTCAGCTTCGGGCAGGTTCAATCTCTTCACCTTCGATCAGGACGCGCTGCAAGCGCAGCGCCGCATCCAACACCACCACATCGGCCCGTGCTCCGGTCGTGAGCCGGCCGCGGTCCTGCAAGCCCAGGTGCTCGGCGGCGATGGTGGAGCAGCGACGTGAGGCCTCGGCCAGCGGCAGGCCCAGGTCCACCACCAGGTTGCGCAGCGCCTGGTCCATGGTCAGGGTGCTGCCCGCCAGCGTGCCGTCGGCCAGGCGCACGCCGCCCAGGCACTTGGTGACGGTGTGGCGGCCCAGCCGGTACTCGCCGTCGGGCATGCCGGCGGCGGCGGTGGAGTCGGTGACGCAGTACAGGTCGGGGATGCAGCGCAGGGCCGCCCGCAGAGCCCCGGGGTGCACGTGCACGAGATCCGGGATGACTTCCGCGCGCTGCGCGTGGGCCATGGCCGCCCCGGCCATGCCGGGCTCGCGGTGGTGCAGCCCCGTCATGGCGTTGAACAGGTGAGTGAAGCCGCTGGCCCCCGCAGCCAACGCCGCCACGCCGTCCTCGTAGGTGCCCGCGCTGTGGCCAATCTGCACGACGAAGCCCTGCGCGCGCAGCGCCACGATCAGGTCCAGATGACCCGGCACCTCGGGGGCGATGGTGATGAGCCGCAGCGGCGCCAGCGCGTCCAGGGCAAGCACGTCCTGCAGGGTGGCGGTGCGGGCGAAGTCGGGCTGAGCACCGAGCCTCCCCGGGTTCAGGTAAGGGCCTTCCAGATGGGCCCCCAGCACCGCTGCGCCACCGGCCGGGCGCTGCGCGCAGGCGGGCGCCATCGCACGCAAGGCAGCCTCGATCTCGCGGCGCGGTGCGGTCATGGTGGTGGCCAGCAGCGCGGTGGTGCCGTGCCGGGCGTGGGCTCGTGCGATGTGCGCCACCGCGTCGCCACCGGCCATGCTGTCGTGCCCGCCTCCCCCATGCACGTGCAGGTCGATGAAGCCGGGCAGCACCCAGGGCAGGCCGCTGGCCTGCGCCTGAGATTCGGTCACGGCCGACCCCTCGACGGCCACCACCTGCCCGCCCCGTAAGTGCAAGCGGCCCTGCACAAAGCCCTCGGGCGTGAGGACGCAGCCTTCGAGAGTCGTCACGCGCGTCCTTCCGTCCTGGGGTTCACCCGCCTGCCGTGGCCATCGAAGAGGTGCAACCCCTCGGGTGCCACGCGCAAGCGCACACCCTGGCCTGGCGTGGGCACGCCCGGGCCGCGCCACTCGGTGCGCAGGGGCTGGGTGCTGCCGGCCAGCACGCCGTGCACATGGCTCACGGCGCCCAGGCGTTCAACGGACTGCACCTGCAGCAGCAGGTCACCCTGGTCGTCGCTTTCAAGGTGCTCGGGTCGCACGCCAAGCTGCCAGCCTGACCCTGCGGCCTCGCGTGAGCGAAGGGTGTCGGCCAGAGCGGCGGGCAGTGCCACGCGGGCCGCCCCGGGCAGGCCGGCGAAGCTTTGTGGGCCCTGCGCGATCAGCGTGGCGGGCAGCAGGTTCATCGGCGGGCTGCCGATGAAGCCGGCCACAAAGGTGTTGACCGGCCGCTCGTACAGGGCCATGGGTGTACCGGCTTGCTCGATGACGCCTTCGCGCAGCACGACGATGCGCTGCGCCAGGCTCATGGCCTCCACCTGGTCGTGGGTCACGTGCACCATGGTGCGCCCGAGCTTGCGGTGCAACTCGGCCAGTTCCAGCCGCAGGCGCAGGCGCAGCTCCGCGTCCAGGTTGGACAGGGGCTCGTCCAGCAGGAAGACCTCGGGCTCCTGCACCAGTGCCCGGCCGATCGCCACACGCTGGCACTGCCCGCCCGAGAGTTCGCCGGGGCGACGGTCCAGGTACGGTTCCAACTGCAGCAGGCCCACCGCTCGCTGCACCCGAGCGGCTACCGTGGGCGCGGCCACGCCCCGCATCCGCAGG
The DNA here is from genome assembly GCA_964432385.1 of uncultured Rubrivivax sp. GTDB lineage: Bacteria > Pseudomonadota > Gammaproteobacteria > Burkholderiales > Burkholderiaceae_C > Rubrivivax. The sequence goes on along the minus strand of CAYSOD010000007.1, from coordinate 18,149 downwards.
CCGAAGGACAGGTTCTGGCGCACCGTCATGTGCGGGTACAGCGCGTAGCTCTGGAACACCATGGCCAGCCCGCGCTGGCTGGGCGGGGCGTCGGTCAGGTCGCGCCCGCCGATGAGCAGGCGCCCGCCATCGGCGCTTTCCAGGCCGGCGATCACGCGCAGCAGCGTGCTCTTGCCACACCCGGAGGGCCCGACGATGACGGCATATTCGCCGTCCTCGATCGTCAGCGTCAGGTCCTTGAGCACCTCTTGGGTGCCCAGGCGCTTGCGCAGGTCCTGGAGTTCGATGCGGGCCAAGGTGTTGCTCTGTTCCGGGGGAAGGGGGTGTAGGGAACTCAGTGTGCCTGCGGCCGCCGGGCCAGCAGTTCAGGAGGCCAGTGCCGGACCACCCCGGCCTGGTCCAGTGTCTGCTGCAGTGATCGCAAGCGACTTTCCTGCTCGGTCAGCGCGCCGGCCGCGAGCCCCTGGCTCACCATCTGAGCCGCCATCAGCCCGGCCACCTCGCCCACCAGCCATTCCACGGGGTGCACCCGCGTGCAGGCATTGGCCAGGTGGGTGACGCCGATGTTCTTGCAGCCCGGCAGCAGGTTGTCGGCATGCTGAGGCACGAGCACCCCCACCGGCAGGCAGAAGGGCTCCACGGGAGCGTTTACGCCGTGGCCTGACACGCAGGTGGGGTGGATGTCCAGGTTGTACCAACCGATGCCCACGGCGTCAGCGCGCGGCTCGGGTGGCGCTGACAGGTCAGTCTGCGTCAAAGTGTGATGGGCGACGATGCGGCGGGACTCCCGCACGTACACCTGCTGGGCCAGACCGTCCTCGGTGCCCAGCACCTCGGGCGCCGGTTGCCACTGCGGGAAGCCGCGGCCACCGTCTTCACGGGGTGCCTCGGTCTGCAGCCAGTGCAGCAGGCACAGGCTCAGTTCCCGTGCCTGGGCCTGCACCTGCGCCTCGGGCACGGGTCCGTCCAGCAAGGGGTGACGACTGAAGTCGTTCTGCGCCCAGTTGACGAGGGTGACCTCTTCTCGAGGCTCGTCCCACTGCGCGCGGCTGACCACGCGGCGGTAGCGCCACCAGTCCAGCGTGGGGCCGTCATGCGGTTCGCTTTGCAGGGGCAAGCGGGCCGAGCTGCCCGGCTGCCGGCCAGGCAGGCAAGGGCTGAACAGCAGGTGAGCGTGGCCGGGTACTTGGTGGGTGCGCCAGAAGGCGTAAGAGGGCGGCGCCGGCACCACGGGCCCCGGCTCGGTCTGCTGGCGCAAGGCCATCACATGGGTCACGGGCTGCTGGTCCAGCGGGTCGGGCTGCGCAGGCGCGTCGGGCTCGCCAAAGTCAGCGCGCCCCTCCTTGCCCAGGCGGTAGGGCAGCCCCAGCCGGTGGATCAACTCGCCCGTGTCGGAGCCGTCCACGAACACCCGAGCCTGCAGCAAGAGACGCTGGCCCGCGGGCCCTTCCAGCTCCGCCGCCGTGACTTGCGGGCCCTGACGCTGCGCTGCCCGGAGTTGCCAGCCCCGCAGCAGGCGCAGGCGGCCCTGCGTGCAGGCCGGGGCCAGCAGGCGCTCGAACCACCGGGCGGCGTGCACGGGCTCGAAACACAGGCGGCTGACCCAGCCGTCACCTGGGTTGGTGCCCGGCGTCAAGGTGGCGCGATCGCGAAAGCCGGGTTGGGCCCGGTACAGGCGGCGGATGTCTTCCCGATAAGCGAGATAGCTCGCCGAAGCTCCACCCAGCTCGATGAGCGGGTGCTCATCCGGAGGCACGCCCTGGGCCGTCATCTGCCCGCCCAGCCACGGATGGGTGGCCACCAGAGTGACGTGGCAGCCGGCCTGGGCGGCGCGCCAGGCCGCCATCACGCCGCCCAGGCTGGCCCCGATCACAGCGACCTCCGTGGCCTCGCGAGCGGTCACGGGACCACCCTTCGCGCTGCGGGTTGCGGGATTCGCGCGGGGGAGCGGCGCGGCACCCTCACGGCGCGGGCTCCAGCAGCAGCTCCACCTCGAAGCTGCGGTCCCAGGGCAGGCGCAGATCGGCCACGCGCCAGCCCAGGCGCTGCTCGGCTGCCCAGGCGTTCAAGGGCGGGATCACGATCTCCCGGGCCCGCGTCAACAGGCCGTGCGCGCTCAGGCGCGCCTCGTCCACGGTGTCGCGCAGCACCTGTCGCCAGTGGGCCTGGTACAGCTGATCCTCCAGCAGGCGCAGGGCCAGGGCCCGCCGGGCCGCGGGTTGGGACTCGCGCTGCCAGGCCAGCACGCTGGTGGACAGCACGCTGCCCAGGCTGTTGCTGGCGGTGTTCCAGCCGGCGTAGGCCGACAGGGGCGGCAGCGGCTGCTCCAGCAGCCAGGGGTCGCCTCCATTGGCGTAGGCCAGGTCGGCCAGCGCCAGGGGCCGGCCGGACCGGTGCCAGTCTTGCAGGCCGCTCAGCCAGTGCGGATCCACCAGCGCCCGCTGGGGCAGCGCCACGCGCATGGCCCAGTCGCCCTGCGCCGTGCCCTGCGTGTGCAGGGCCAGCAGCAGGTCGGCCTCACCACGCTCGCTGGTCAGCACGGCGCCCACGGCCTGCACCTGGCTGGCCACCGATTCCAGCACCGGCCGGTCCTCGTACAGCGCGTGCAGGCGGCCGATGTGCGCCGGGTCACTGGGCGCCAGCGCCACGCGCAAGGGGCGGCGCTGCTCCAGCGCGCCCACCATGCGCGCGCACAGCGTGTGCATCACTTCGTCGGCACCTGGGTAGACGGCCACACGATCACCGATCCCGAGGGCCGCCACCTGCGCTTGCAGCTCGCGCCGCTCGGCGATGTTCAGGCCGAACTCCGCGGTGTCGTCCTGCGGCAGCACCAGGCGGTCGATGAGCCCGAGCTTCACCATCTGCAGCGCCTGGCGCGTGACCGCCAGGTTGCGCCGGCGGGTGGCCAGGTAATCCTCGCGCACGGCAGCGGGTACGGCAGCCTCGGCCTGCTGGGCCAGGGCGGCGCTGTCGGCTGCGCCCAACTGGCGCGCCCGGTCGCCGTAGTAAGACCAGGCCCACAAGCGGCGGCCGTGCTCGGCCCAGTAGGCCTTCTCCTCCTCGGCCACGTCATTGTTGGAGATGCGCATGGTCGCGGCAAAGGCGTAGATGGGCCGGCCTGGCGCTGCTGCTCGCAACGCCCGCACCACCTCCAGCCGGCGCAGCAGCGAGTCCAGGTCGTCTTCAATGAAGCGTGAAGGCACCAGACCGCCGTAGACCAGCATGTCCAGCGACAGCACGAAGCCCTCGGCCTCACCGGCCTGCTGCAACAGCCAGTCGCGAAGTTCGTCACGCGGCGCGGGCGTGCGCAGATGGCCGAGCGCCGCCACTTCGGGCACCCGCAATGTCCAGCCGGCGCAGGCCACCAGGTCTTGTACTTGGCTGCGCACGGCCGGGCGGCCGTCCACGGGCAGGGCCACCAGCACACGGTTCATGCGGCGACCTCGCGCCGTTGCCGCAGCGTCAGCAGGCCGAAGGGGCGCATCACGTGATGTGCCCTGTCCCGCATCGCCCGCGGATCGGGCTGGCCGTCGGCCCGCACGGCCTCCCACTGCGTGGCGTCCAGGTCCAAGGGCAAAGGCTCGCCGCCCGGGTTCCACACGCGCAGCTCCAGCCGGCCGTCGCTGTCACGCCGCACGCTGCTGGTCACCGCCTTGGGCTGGCCGATGTCCACCGTCTGAGCCCATGCCCTGCCATGGCCGCGCAGCAGCAGCACGGGACGTCGGAAGTGGTTGGCCAGGGCCGGCACCTGCTGCGGCTGTGCCGCCCCGCCCGCCAGCAGTTGCAGCTCGGCCAAGCTGGGCCCCAGGCACTGGGCCTCGGGCGTGGCCAGGTCCGGCCCGGCGCCCACGCCGCGCGTGCGCAGATCGCGCCGCGACAGCCAGCCCACGCTGCGCACCAGGGTGAGGCCCAGGGCTCTCTCGGTCGTCGCACGCTCCAGTACTGCCCTCGGCGCCGGGGCGCTGACGATCTCGTGCTCGTGCAGGGCGCGGTGGACCACGGCCCAGGGGCCGGCGACGACCGAGCTCAGGCTGGGCAGCACCGCCACGGGCATCTCCTGCTGGCTGGGCGCATCCGGAATCTGCGCGAGCCGGATCGGCCGCTCGGTCCAGGCGAAGGCCGTGTCGCTCCAGGTGCTGGCCAGGTCTGCCGGCAAGCCCGGCAGCAGCAGGCGGGTGCGCTGGTCGCAGGCGGCGTTGTGCCACCGCAGCTGCACGTCGAGTGCGGGCTCATCGCCCAGCAGGCGCAGCCGCAGCTCGCCCCGGCTGGTCACGCGCCGGGGGGCTGCCCCCTGACGCGCAGGGTCCAGCCCGGCCGGCAGCGCCATCTCCAGGCGCAGTGTCATTTCCTGCACTTCACCCACACGCCGCTGGTCCACCAGCGTCCACCGAGACTCCTCGCCAACGGCGGGGGTGGGGGGCGGCGAGAAGTTGTAGCTGTCGCCGGCATCCAGCTCGCTGCGCAGGCTGAAAGCGCCCTCAACGCGGTGCCCGAGCAGGTGGTCGGTGAGCTCGAGGAACCCTGAGGCCGTGAGTGCCACGCGCCAGGCAGCGTTCTCTATCGCAGGGCCTGGCCCGTAGTCCGTGCTGGCGGTCGAAGCGTCTGGGGCGTCTGGAGTGTGTGCAGGCGGCGGGGCCTGCACGGCCGGGCCCTCCGCCTCCACCCGCAGGGGCAACGCCCCCAGGCCCGGCACGCAGGCCTGCACCGCGACTTCGTAGCGGTGCCCGACCAGGGGCTCCGGAAAGTCGTCCAGGGGCGACACCAGTTCGCGCGCCTCCTGTACCGCCAGCACCTCGCAGGGCAGGGCCTGGCCATCAGCCAGGCAGACGCGCAGCGCCGCGTGCCGCGGCCCTTTCAGAAAGACCAGCAGCGTGTGCCAGCCCTGCCGCTGCACCGGCAGCGGATTGAAAAGCGTGCAGCAGCTGTCGTCGGCCCAGATGTCCTCATCCGTGGGCCCATGCTGGAGCGCCGTGCGCAGGCCCGCGGCCCGCAAGGCCTGCTCGCGCAGCCCGTCCAGCAACTGCGCGAGGCTCACGAAGCGCTGTGCCATCTCGGCGTGCACCGCATCGATGCTGCAGCCACAAATCGAGTCATGGGCCTGCTGCTGTATCAACGTGCGCCAGGCCCGTTCCAGCCCCGCAGGCGTGGGCCCGTGAGGGACGGCCTGCGCCCACAGCGGCTCGATCTCGCCCAGCAGGCGGTCTTCGGCCTGCTGGTGGGCCTGCTTCAGCGGCCGCCGGGTCGACAGCACATCGGGCAGGACGAAAGCCTGGGAGTTCTGGCGCAACTCGCCGTGCAGCGTCTCGCAGGCCCCGCCTTGCGCCAGCACCGCGTCAGCATGGGCTTGCAAGGTGGACCAGCGCAGCCTGAACTCGCTTTGCGCCTGGTTGAAGGCATGCAAGCGCTGTGCGAGGTCTGCGGGCGGGGCCAGGTGGTCGCCGCCGTGGGGCAGCAGCAGCGGGCCACCCACCTGCGGGTCTCGTCGTGCGGCCAGCTGGCGCAGCAGTGCGAGCAGGCGCTCGGGGTCTGGCGGCCCGTGCAGGGGGATGAGGTAGTAGCCGGCCGTCAGGAACACGGTGCGCGCCACCGTGCCATCGGGAGCCACCCAGTCGAAGCGGTCCTTCTGCGCATCGGCCCCGCGCCACAGCACGGCCCGTTCGATGCCGAACTGCGCCAGCACCTGAGGCATCTGCGCTACATGGCCGAAGGTGTCGGGCAGATAGCCCAGGCGCTGGGCCGGGCCGAGCTGCGCGGCATCGGCCAGCCCGAAGGCCAGGTTGCGCAGCAGCGACTCGCCGCTGACCAGGAACTCGTCGGCCGAGACGTACCAGGGCCCGAGGATGAGCCGCCCGGCCTGGGCGTGGCTGCGCAGGCGCTGCGCCATCTCGGGCGGCGCCGTGGCCAGCAGGTCCTCCAGCGCGACGGTCTGCCCGTCGAAGAGAAAGGACGGCAAGTCGCCGCGGTCCAGCGCGTCCAGCACCTGGGCCATCACGGTCTGCAAGCGCAACAGCGTGGTCTCGCGCGGGAGATACCACTCGCGGTCCCAATGGGTGTGGACCACCACGTCCACGTCCTGCGGCCGTTTGGCGATGGCGGTCACGGGCGTGCTCATCCCTTGACCGCGCCCTTGAGGGCGCCCTCGATGAAGTGCCGCTGGCTGAAGACGAACACCGCCAGCACGGGCATCAGCGAGAACACCGCGCCGGCGGCCACCAGGCGCCAGTCCATCGAGAAGGTGTTGGCGAGCCGGTTCACGCCCAGCGGCAGCGTGAAGCGTGCCGGGTCGTCGGTGATGATCAGCGGCCACAGGAAGTCGCCCCACACGGCCACAAAGCTGAACACCGCCAGTGTGGCCAGCGACGGCCGCACCAGGGGCAGCATCACGTGCCACCAGATGCGCAGCCGGCTCACGCCCTCCACCAGCGCCACGTCCTCCAGCGCGCTGGGCACCGACAGGAAGGCCTGACGCATGAAGAACACGCCGAAGGCCGTGCAGGCGTGGGGCAGCACCAGGCCCAGCACGGTGTTCTGCAGCCCCAAGGCCAGGGCCAGCTCATACACCGGGATCATAAGCAGCTGAAAGGGCACCATCATGGTCGCCAGCAGCGTGCCGAACACCAGGCCGCGCCCCTTGAACCGCATGCGCGCCAGAGGGTAGGCGGCCAGGCTGGCCAGCAACAGGTTGCCCGCCACAGCCAGGGCCGCGACCAGCGCACTGTTGCCGAGGTAACGCAGAAAGGGCTGCGACTCCAGCACACGGGCGTAGTTGGCCAGCGTCGGCTCACGCGGCAACAGGTCGGGCGGGAAGGCGTAGAGGTTCTCCCCCGGGCCCTTCAGCGAGGTGGACAGCAGCCACAGAAACGGCCCGATGGTCAGACCCACCAGCAGGCCCAGCGCCAGAAAACGCAAGGCCTGGTCAGCGAGCTCGCGGCGCCGGCGGGCGTTGCCCAGGATACGCTTCACTGCGGCCTCTCCCCGGCCGGGGCGCGCAGCAGCCGCAGGTGCAGCAGCGACAAGGCCAGCGTGAGGGCGAACAGCACCACCCCCATGGCCGCGGCGTAGCCCATCTCGAAGTCGACGAAGGCCGACTCATAAAGCAGGTAGACCAGGGTCTTGGTGCTGTCCAGCGGCCCGCCCTGGGTCATCACATAGACCTCCTCAAAGACCTTCATGGCGCCAATGCTCGACATCACGGCCACCACCGCGATCTGTGGGCGCAGCATCGGGATCGTGATGTGCAGGGTTTGCTGCCAGCGGCTCACGCCCTCGAGTTCGGCCACCTCGTACATCTGCCCGGGAATGGCCTGCAGCCCGGCCAGGTAGATGACCATGTAGTAACCCATGCCGCTCCAGGCCGTGACCGCCATCACGGCGAACAGGGCGTTGGCCGGGTCGGTGAGGAAGGCCACCGGCTGGCTGGCCAGCCCCGTGGACAGCAGGAAGTGATTGAGCAGACCCCGCTCTTCGTAGATCCACTTCCACACCAGCGCGCTGATCACCAGAGACGTCACCACCGGCAGGTACAGCGCGGCGCGGAAGAAGGCCAGCCCGGGCAGCGACCGGCGCACCAGCAAGGCCAGGAAGATGGGCACCACCACCAGCACCGGCACCACCACCGCGAGGTAGCTCAGGGTGTTGCGCAGCGCGGCCCAGAAGAAGGGGTCGGCCCACAGGCGCAGGTAGTTGGCCAGCCCCACCGGTTGCGCGGGCGTGATCATGTTGAAGTCGGTGAAGCTCAGGGCCAGCGCCTTGAGTGCGGGGTAGAGCACCACCAGTCCGATGACGGCGCAACCCGGCGCCAGGAACAGCAGCGCGGCCCAGGGCCCCTGAACCCTTGCGGAGCTCATGCCCGGCACCCCAGCAGCGGTGTCCACAGGCGGCACACCTCCTGCACCGCCGCCTGTGCGCTGCTGCGGCCCACCATGGCCGACTGCAACTGCCGCACGAAGCTGCTGCGCAGCTTGTTGTAGTGGCGCAGCGGGGGTACCAGCACCGCGCCCTCAAACACCTGGCGCACCGAGATGGCCCGGGCCTGGTCCAGCAGGGCGTCGCCACCGGGCTGCTGGAACAGGGCATCGTCGTAGCTGGCGCGGGCGCTGGGCAGCAGGGGCACCCGCCGTACCAGCGCGAGCTGGTTGTCGGCGTTGGTGACGAACTGCGCGAAGGCGAAGGCCAGCGCGGGCTGCGCACTGGCGGTGGGCACGGCCAGGTTCATGGCCGCGATGTTGGGCGGCGCGCGGGCCGAGGCCACCTGCGGCGCCACGCCCACCTGGGCATACAAGCCCGGGTTGTTGCGCCGCAGGTGGCCGATGAACTGCATGCCCGTGGCCACCATGGCCACTTGACCGCTCAGGAACTGCGCCACGGCCGACCGATGGCCTTCGGTGAGCACGCTTCGGGGGATCCATTGCCGCTGGTACAGCTCTCGGTGGAACTCGAAGGCCGCCACGCCGGCCGGGCTGTCGAAACCGGGGCGGCAGCCGTCGGGTGTGAGCAGCGGGCCTGCCATCGATACCAGGTTCTCCAGCGGGGCCGACCCATCCATGGCCGGAAACCAGGCGTAGGTGTCCGTCCGTTCCCGCAGGGCCTGCGCGGCCCGGCGCAACTCGTCGAAGCTGGCCGGCGGCTCGGTGCCGGCGCGCACGAGCAGGTCGCGGCGGAACAGGGTGACGGTGGTGCTCAGGTACCAGGGCAGCGCGAAGGGCACGCCGGCCAGCTGGTTGGCGGCCCAGGCCGAGGGCAGGTAGGCCGCCTGCTCGGCGGCTGTGAGGTGCTTTCTCGGGTCGGCCAGCGCGCCCAGTTCGGCCAGGCGCGATGAAAACTGCGGGTTCAGGTTGACCACATCGGGCGCGGTGCCTGCGGCCAGGCTGGCCAGCACCTTGCGCTCGGCCTCGGCCCAGGGCACGTCCACCCACTTGACACGCACCCCGGGGTGGGCCGCCTCGAATCCTGCGATCAGGCCGTTGACGTAGTCGTTGTGGAAGGGGGCGAGCTGCATGGTCCAGAAGACCAGCTCGCGCCGCGGCAAGGGCGTTGCCAGGCCCAGACGGGCTGCGCCCGCCAGGGCGACCGCTGGCAGTGGGGACGCCAAACGGGTCAGCAGACGGCGGCGCGACACGGAGTTCATACCCGCCATGAATATACCATCGGCCTATCAAAACTGGGCCAAATGGTCTATATTTGTGACATTCCAGACCGGCCTGCACCTCGCCCCTTTTCTTAACTCATGGACCGAGCCCAGAAGCGCGAACTGCTCAAGCGCAGCCTGCAAGCCATCTTGCAGCAGACCGGCGACGGCATGCGCCTGCCGCCCGAGCGCGACCTGGCCGAGCGGCTGGGTGTGGCGCGCGAGACCTTGCGCCGCGCCTTGCAGGAGCTGCAGGCCGAGGGCTTGCTGCAGCGGCGCCAGGGGGCCGGCACCTTCGTGGCCGCGCAGAGCTGGGTCAAGCCCCTGGTGTTGCGCTCCTTCTCCGAAGACATGCGCGAGCGCGGCCTCGTGCCCTCCAGCAGCATCCTGTCCACCCGTACCCTGCGCGCCGACGCCCGCGTGGCACTCAAGTTGAAGATCATCCCGGGCAGCTCAGTGCTGGAGTTGCGCCGCCTGCGCCTGGCCAGCGGCGAGCCCATGGCACTGGAAGAGGTCTTTCTGGCCCAGGACCGTGTGCCGGGGTTCGATCCGGCCTGCCTGGCCAGCGTGTCCCTTTACGAGGTGCTGCAACGCGACCATGGCATCCAGGTGCGCAACGCCGCCCAGGAGATCCAGGCCACGGTGCTGACCGAGGACGAGGCGGTGCTGCTGGACGTCGCGCCCTTCAGCCCGGCCCTGCTGGTGGAGCGGCAGGTCTTTTCCACCACGGGCGAGATCGTGGAGTTCGGCAAGAGCTTGTACCGCGCAGACCGCTACCGCTTCGAGGTGAACGTCGGCCGCGCGGTCATGGAGGAGGGCATCGCGCCGTGAGCCCGGTGACCGTGAAGCCTCGCACGGAGCTCAAGGCCCTGGACGCTGCGCTGCGCGGTGGTCTGGTGGTGTCCTGCCAGCCCGTGGACGGTGGCCCCATGGATGACGACGGCGTGGTGGCGCGTATGGCCCGCGCGGCCGTGGCGGCCGGTGCGGTGGCCGTGCGCATCGAAGGTGCCCGGCGGCTGGCAGTCGTTAGGCAGGCGGTTGACGTGCCGATCATCGGGATCGTCAAGCGCGACCTTTCCGATTCGCCCGTACGCATCACCCCTTTGGTCGAGGACGTGCAGGCGCTGGCCGCTGCAGGCGCGGACATCGTGGCGGTGGACGTGACGCGGCGGCCCCGCCCAGTGCCAGTGCCGGTGCTGCACCAGGCCATCCTGGACTGTGGTGCCCTGGCCATGGCCGATGCGTCGGAGGCAGAAGATGCCCTGGCGGCCTGGGATCAGGGTTTTGCCATCGTGGGCACCACGCTGTCGGGCTACACCAGCGGCCCGGTGCCTGGGGAGCCCGACCTGGACCTGGTGGGCCGGCTGGCCGCCGCGGGTTGCCGTGTCATGGCCGAGGGCCGTTATGACACGCCAGCACTCGCGGCGCAGGC
>CAYSOD010000007.1:0-7490 GCA_964432385.1 uncultured Rubrivivax sp. | reverse complement strand
CAGTCTGTGCTGGCCCAGCAGACGGGCGCTTCGCAGACCATCGAGGTGACCGGCATCCGCGCCTCGATCGAGCGCTCGCTCAACACCAAGCGTGCGGCCGACACCAACATCGAGGCTGTCTCGGCGGAAGACGTGGGCAAGATGCCCGACAAGAACATCGCCGACGCCCTGTCGCGCCTGCCCGGCGTGAACGTGCAGTACGGCGGCGCGCTGGCCATGGACGAGGCCGAGCGCGTGGCCATCCGCGGCACCAGCCCCAACCTCAACCTCGTCACCGTCAACGGCCACGCCCTGAGTTCGGGCGACTGGCACGTGGGCGACCAGGCGGGCAGCGGCCGCAGCGTGGGTTTCGGCCTCATGCCCTCGCAGCTGATCGGCCAGACCATCGTCTACAAGAGCAGCCGTGCCGACATCACCGAGGGCGGCATTTCCGGCAGCGTGGACATCCTGCCGCGCAAGCCCCTGAGCTTCAAGAAGGGCGTCAGCGGCGAGGTGTCGCTGGGCTTGGCGCACGCCACGCTCGCCGCCAAGACCGACCCGCAGCTCAGCGGCCTGGTGGCCTGGAAGAACGACAGCAACACTTTCGGCTTCCTGGCTCAGGCCTTCAAGGAAGACCGCCACCTGCGCCGTGACGGCCAGGAGATCTTTGGCTACAACGTCATCTCCGTGGCCCAGGCCACGGCCTCGGGCAACCCTGATCTGGCCGGCAAACGCATCACCGGCAGCTTGAACTCGGCCATGTTCGAGGGCGTGCGCCAGCGCTCGGGTGGCTACCTGGGCCTGCAGTTCAAGCCCAACGCCAATGCCGAGATCAACGTCAGCGCTTTCCGCGCTCAGCTGGACGCCGACAACTACAACAGCTCGGCTTACGCCCTGCCCTACGGGCTGGTCAATAACGCGGGATACCTGATCAAGGATGCCGTCATCACGGGCGATGTCGTCACCAGCGCCAAGATCACCAAGCCTGCCACCTACACCGGCAACGTGGTGGGCCTGCAGTTCGACCACTTCAACCGCGAGGGCGCCCAGTCCACCAGCTCGTTCTACGACGTGGACGGCAAATTCAATATCACCAACGCGCTGACGGTGCGTGCCCGCATCGGCTACACCGAGGGCAGTGGCACCACGGCCTCGCAACCCAGCCTGGTGTATGGCCTGCTCAGCCCGCAGTCGGTGAACTTCAGCCAGACCGCCAGCGCACCGGCCCAGTACTCCATCCTGAACGCGGCTGGGACGGCCATCGACCTGACCAAGGTGGGCAACTTCTCCATGCTCACCAACCAGGGGGCTGCTGTGAAGGCCCTGGACAAGGAGTCCTACCTGCATCTGGATGGCGACTACAAGCTCGCCAGCAAACTGGTGCCCATGCTGAAGTTCGGCGTTCGGGCTTCCAAGCACAATCGCACCTACGACGTCATCAGCCCGCGTTGGAACGCGCAGGACAACGCGGCCGGCCCGATCCCCACCACCTCACCGGATTACCCCTTCATTCCGGTCACGGGGGGCACGCTGATCAAGCAGTCGGTGGTGGCTGACGCTGCACGGCCCGTGCCGGCCACGCTCTACCCCTCGGATTGGTTTGCGGGCGGCGTGGGCAACTTCCCGCGCGACATCTTCCGCTTCGACATGGGCCAGATGAAGGCCTTCACCGACAAGTACATCAACTGTGACCCCGTGCTCAACCGCGTGTTGACCAGCGGCTACCAGGTCAAGGAGGACAACACCGCGGCCTACGCCATGGGCGAGTTCGAGTTGAGCGATGCGGTGTCGGGCAACTTCGGCGTGCGCTTCGTGCAGACCAAGCTGTCATCACTGTCCTACCAGGCGCTGACCAGCGGTACCGGTGTGGGCCAGTGCGTGGTGTTGCAGCCTTGCGCAGTGCCTGAGGCCATCGTCGGCTCACGTTTTGCCACCTACGTGCCGCGCCTGGTCAACACCACCAGCAACGACGCCCTGCCCAGCCTCAACGTACGCTGGGACCTGGCCAAGGACATGATCGGCCGTGCTGCGGTTTCTCGCAGCCTGGGGCGCGCCAACTACAACGAGCTGGCCGGCGCCGTGTCGCTGAACGACACCCTGCTGACCGGCTCCAGCGGCAACCCCAAGCTCAAGCCCATCCTGTCGGACAACCTGGACCTGTCCCTGGCCTGGTACTTCGCCCCGCGCGCCTATGTGTCGGGCGGCCTGTTCGCGCAGAACATCTCCAACTACGTGAAGACGGGCACCTCGTCCATCGACTACTACAACATCGCCCAGAACAAGGTCACCACCTACCTGGTGACCTCACGCAAGGGCGTATCGGCCAAGCTCAAGGGCGTGGAAGGCGCTCTGGAGATGCCGGTGGGCAAGGGCTTCGGCTTTGGTGCCAACGCCACCTACGTGGACTCCAAGGACGAGGACGGCGCCCCCATGCTGGGCACCTCGCGCTGGACCTACAACCTGCGCGGCTTCTACGAGGACGAGAAGCTCACTGCCAGCCTGGCCTGGAACTACCGCACCGATTACGCCATCGGCTTCGTGGGTGACGGCACGCTCAAGCCCTTGGTCAACAGCGCCGGGGTCATCACCCAGTACAACGGCCAGCACCGCTATGCCGGTGCAGGCAGCCTGTCGCTGTCCATCGGCTACCGGTTCACCAAGGACATCAGCATCCACCTGGACGGCAACAACCTGAACGACCCGATCCGCCACACCTACTACCTCAACGAGAACGCTCCGGGCTATTGGCACCAGAACGGGCGTCAGTTCTTCCTGGCCCTGCGCGCCAAGATGTAAGTGGCGGTCGAAGTCGGCCTGGGCCTGGACGCGGGCGGCACGCAGACCCGCTGGGCCCTGGCCCTGGCTTCAGGCCAGACGCTGGCCGAAGGGGCGGTGGCACCCTTCAGCGGCCAGCAGGTGCACTCTGCAGAGGGCCGCGAGGCGATCGTTCAGGCACTGGCCGAAGTCCGGCAGTCCGTGGTCCGGGCTCAGTCGCCCGCGCCCACCGCAGTCTGGGCCGGCGTGACCGGCCATGACGAACAGTCGGGCGGGGAGTTGCGGCAATTGCTGCAGGCGGCGCTGGCGCTGCCTGAAGACTGCATCCGCTTGTACAACGATGTCGAACTGGCCTGTCGCCTGTGCTTCGCGCCGGGCCAAGGCCATGTGGTTTACAGCGGCACCGGCTCCATTGGCGTGTTCGTGGATGCTGCCGGTGCCATGCATCGTGTAGGCGGACGGGGCAGCCTGCTCGGTGATGAAGGCAGCGGCCACTGGATCGCGCGGCAGGCCTTGGCGCAGGTGTGGCGCCACGAGGACGATGCGCCCGGATCTGCGGCCTCCTCAGCGCTGGCTCAAGCCCTGTTCGAGCGCATCGGGGGCCCTGCCTGGGACGACACCCGCCGCTTCATCCATCTCAGCGACCGGGGGGCCCTTGGCGCGCTGGCCTTGTCAGTGGCCCAGGTGGCCGATGTTGATGACGGGGCGCGGCGCCTGCTGGGACAAGCGGGTGAAGAACTGGCCCGGCTGGCCCGTCTGCTGATCGCCCGGCATGGCCAACGGCCGGTGGTGGTGTGTGGCCGCGCTGCCTTGCTACACCCCGAGATCGAGGCATCCCTGCGCCGTGGTCTGCCGCCTGGAAGCGCCTGCGAATTCCGCACCCTGCAGCCGCACCGCGATGCCGCCGTCAGGGCGGCCTCGGCAGTCAGCTGAGCTTCAGGCTTCCGAGTGTTGCGGCCGCTGTGCCGCAGTGCGCACGGCCCAGGCCACGCCGCCCACCAGCAGCGCGGCGCCGGCCAGGGTGAAGCTGTCGGGCCAGCGCCCGCGCAGCACCCAGGCATAGCCCAAGGCGGCCAGGGTCTCGAACACGATCAGCTGGCCTGCCAGCGATGGCGGCAGGCGCTGGCTGGCCTCGTTCCAGCACAGAGTGCCCAGCCAGGAGCCGAACAGGCCAATGGCGAACATGAGGCCCAGGAACAGCTCGGGCGTGGGCCCGAAGGGCATATCGAAGGCTTGCCGACCCTCCCCAGTCGACGCGCTGTGCCAGCCCCAGAACAGCGCAAAGCCCACAGCGGCCAAGGGCAGCGTGGCCAGGCCCTGCGCCGTGGCCCAGGCGCGGGGCGAGCGGTCGGCGTGGGCACGCAGCCAGTCGGCGTTGCGGATGGGGTACCAGGTCCAGCAGACCACCGCCCCCAGCGCCAGCACCGCGCCCAGGGCGTAGCGCCCCACGCCGGCAGCCGTCGCATCCGCCCCGCCCCCTTCAGCCTGAAGCCGGGCCAGCTCCACGTGGTTGACACAGGCAATGCCCAGCCCGATCAGCGCCAGAGAGGGCAGCAGTCGCCGCCAGGGCAGCCGCCCGTCCCGCAGCCGCACCGTTTGCGAGCTGCGCAGGTTGGTCACGACGGCGATCACCACCGGCAGCGTGCCGATGATCATGGTGGGCAGCGGCCCGCCCGCGCGTTGGATGGAGGCGGCCAGGAACAGGTAGTACAGCAGGTTGCCCACCGCCGACAGCTTCAGCGCTTCGACCCAGTCGGCCCGGCTCAGCCGTGCGAGCTGGGCCCGGTCCCACCAGGCCAGGGGCAGCGCGATCAGGCCGAAGGCCAGGTAGCGCGCGCAGGACTGCAGCGCGGCAGGGTAGTCCGGCAGCAGCAGCGGCGCCACGAACACCAGGCCCCACATGAGGCCGGCCAGCAGGGCGAACAGGGTGCCAGTGGTGAGCTGGCCCGGTGGTGTCATGCGCAAGCGCGCTCGGCGAACTTGAACCTGTCGGGCTGAGCCTCTCGACCTTGCTCAGGACAGGCCTGCAGAACCCCATCGACGAGCTCAAGGCGAGCGACTCGATTTCTGCTAGAACGAGCCCTCCTTCGCCTCATGCCCGGACGTGCTCCGGCACCGCCATGCGTTCCATCCAGTGTCTTGTGAGGGGGGTGACGGGCTTGGCCATGCGACGCTCGTTGAGCAGCGCCCGGCCCAGGGTGCGGCGGCCGCCGCGGGCGCTGGCCGCCAGCAGGGTCTGGTCAATGAGGTCGCGCTGCGCGTGGCTGCCGCCGAAGCGCTGCGCCACGCCGCGCACCGGGTACAGCGTGTCGGCCGCCCCGTCGGCGTCGCCCCGCGTCAGCGCCAACAGCGCGCGCATCAGCGGCAGCCCCACCTCGCGTGCCATCTGGTGGTTGGCGCGGCGCACGTCCTCCACCGCCATGGCACGCTGGGCGCAACGTGCCAGCCAGGACTCGGCCCGCCCCACCTCGCCGGCCATCAGCAGCGTGGCCATGGCGTGCACGTCGTTGAAGGCGTAGTAGCCGGCGTGCGCATCTGCCAGCGACCACGCGCTGGCCAGATCCAGGGCGGCGGCCTGCACGTCTTCGCCCAGCAGATGCAGGCGCCACAGCAGCGCGGCGGCGTCCACCCGCTGCAGCGTGATCTGCAGGGCGTCGCCGCTGAGCTGCCGGTCCATGATGCGCAGCGCCCCCGTGGTGTCCAGGCCCTCCAGCCGGAACAAGGCCTTGTGCCACCACAAGTGGCCGGAAAAGCCGTTGCCTTCGGCCCACACGCCCTGGTGATGACGCAGCCAGGCAGCGCCCTCTTCGAAGCGGCCCTGCATCTCCATCACATGGGCCACGGCATGCACCGCCCAGGGCACGCGCGGGTTCACCTGCAAGGCGCGGCGGCCCACGTCCTCGGCCTGCGGGTAGAGGTTGCATTCCTCCAGGCCGAAGGCGTGCAGCGACAGCACATAGGCGTACAGCGGATCCGTCTCGTCCCACTCGGGCAGCGCGCGCGCCGCGCGCAGGCGCAGCCCGGCAGCGTCGCCGCGGTAGAAGTCCCACAGCTGGGCCCACTGCAGGGCCAGCGCGTCGCGCGGGTGGTCCAGCAGCAGCTCGTCCCAGGTGCGGCAGGCCGCGGCCCAGCGGCCGTCCAGCACCTGTTGTACGGCCTCCAGATGCGCGCGCTCGCGCGGGGTGCAGCTGCGCTCGCGTTCACGCGCCTGTGCCAGGTGGGTGGCGGCTTCGTCCACCAGACCCGGCTCGGTCAGGCTGAGCAGAAAGCCTGCCTTCATCACGTGGGGCATTGCCCAGCCGGGGTCGGCGGCGGCGGCGGCGTCCAGATCGGCCAGCGGCGCGTCGTAGAAGGACATCATGCGCCACAACGCACGTTCGGCATGGTCGCGCGCGGCGTTGGACGCCGTACCCGTGGGGTTGCCGCGCAGGTCGGGCGAATTCACGCTGCGTTTTTTCCCGGCGGCTGCGGCCAGGGCCGCGGCGTGGGGCGCATCTGCTCCCATGCTCGGGCCATGCGCATCACACCGATGTCATCATGGCGCCGCCCCACGATCTGCAGCCCGATGGGCTGGCCGCCTGCGGTGACGCCGCAGTCGATGCTGGCGGCAGGCTGCTCGCTCATGTTGTAGGGCAGCGTGAACGGGATGTGCTCGAAGGGCCGCGCGGGGTCGTTGATCGGGCTCGCCCAGTCCGCCGGGTAGCTGGACACCGGGTTGACGGGTGACAGCACGTAGTCAAAGGGCTGACAAGCCGCTACCGCGGCCTCGCGCAGCGCCGCCATCTGGCTGTAGCCGTGGAAGACCTCGGCCGCAGTGAGCGTGGCCCCCGTGGACACCCACTGGCGGATGTAGGGCAGCACCTTGGCCTGGCGCTCGGGTGGCAAGGCGCTCATGTCCAGGTAAGAGCGCATGCGCCAGAAGCGGTCCATGCCATCGGCCATCTCGCGCGTGGAGAACGCTCGCATGGGCTCGACGATGGCACCGGCCGCCTCGAAGGCGCGCGCGGCGGCCTGCACCGCTGCCAGGGTGTCGGTGTCGGCCGGCAGGCCCCAGCCCGCCTCCAGCTGCAGGCCGATACGCAGTCCGCGCAGCTCGATGTGCAGGTCGTCCCAGTCGATGCCGTGCGCGGGCAGGCTGGTGGCATCGCGCCAGTCGGGCTGGGTGAGCGGACGCATCATCAGCGCGGCATCGGTGACGGTACGCGTCATCGGCCCGGCCACGCGTCCGGCATAGGGCGGTTTGATGGGGATGCGCCCCAGGCTGGGCTTCAGGCCGAACAGGCCGCACAGCCCGGCGGGCAGGCGGATGGAGCCGCCGATGTCGGTGCCCACGTGGAGCGGCCCATAACCGGCCGCCGCTGCCGCAGCCGCGCCAGCGCTGCTGCCGCCGGGGTTGAGCGTCAGGTTCCAGGGGTTGCGCGACAGGTGGTGAAAGCTCGACAGGCCGGAGGTCAGCATGCCGTAGTCGGGCATGGTGGTCTTGCCCAACAGCACGCAGCCGGCCTCGCGCAGCCGGGCGGTGGGCGGGGCGTCTTCGGCTGCGGGCACCAGCACCGTGGCCGCGGTGCCCGCGGGCAGGGGCACGCCCTTGGTGGCGATGTTCTCCTTGAGCGTGAGCGGCACGCCGTCAATGGGCGAAAGTGCCTGGCCCGCGCGCCAGCGGGTCTCGCTTTCGCGTGCCTGCGCCAAGGCGCCGTCGGGGTCGTAGGCGTAGAGCGCGCACAGCTGCGGCTCCC
>CAYSOD010000006.1:1979-25356 GCA_964432385.1 uncultured Rubrivivax sp. | reverse complement strand
CCGCGCCGGCGGCGGCATTGCCGGCCACGCAGTTGCTGGAGGTCACATAGGGATAGGTGCCGTGGTCGATATCCAGCAGGGTGCCCTGCGCACCCTCGAACAGCAGTCGGTCCCCTTTCGAGTGGCTCTGGTGGAGCGCGTACCCGACATCGGCGAACATGGGGCTCAGTTGCTGCGCCACCTCCATGGCCTGGTCGTAGATGGGCTGGAACTCCAGCGCCTTGGCACCGAGATAGCCCGACAAGGCCAGGTTGTGGAGCGCTAGCAGGTCGCTCAGCCGCTGGGCGAAGCGTTGCGGGTGCTTGAGATCCTGGATTCGCAAGGCACGGCGAGCCACCTTGTCCTCGTAGGCCGGGCCGATCCCCTTGCCCGTGGTACCGATCTTGCCTGAGCCGCTGGACTCCCGCAGCGCCTCGCGCGCGCGGTCCACCTCCACGTGGAAAGGAAGAATCAAGGGGCAGGACTCGCTGATGTAAAGGCGAGAGCGAACCTCCACGCCGATGGACTCCAGCCGCTGGATCTCTGACAACAGGTGCACCGGGTCGACCACAACCCCATTGCCGATGTAGCAGGCCACGCCCTCACGCATGACCCCTGACGGGATGAGTTGCAGCGCCGTCTTGCGCCCGTTGATGACCAGGGTGTGGCCGGCGTTATGCCCCCCCTGGAACCGCACCACCCCCTGGGCGTGGTCGGTGAGCCAATCCACGACCTTGCCCTTGCCTTCGTCACCCCATTGGGTGCCGACGACCACGACGTTGCGCCCCGAGGCAGTTGTGTTCACTTCAGTAGATTCCATCCAGATGGCAGGCGGGAGGTCAGACGGGTCGCATCACCCATTGACCGGCAATCTTCACCAGCTCGCGGTCAAAGCTTCGACCGCATTCCTCGGCCACAGTGTCCGGGAAGTCAAACACCACGGTCTCGCCGGCTTCTCGCAGCCGCTTGACCGCAGCCTTCAGAGCCGGCTCGTCAGTCCACGGGGCCCTCACGGCCAGACCCGGGAGAGCCTCGTCGGTCAAGGCGGCCAGCGACTTCAAATCCAGGCTGAATCCCACCGCATGGCGCTTCCTGCCGAAGATGGCACCCACCTCGTCATACCGGCCGCCCCGGGCCAGCGCTTCAGAAACCCCGTTGCCATAGACCGCGAAGCGGACACCGCTGTAGTAGGCATAGCCGCCCATGTCCGCGAGGTCGAAACTCACCTTCAGGTCCGGGTGGTCCGCCTCGAGTCGGTCGGCCAGCCAAGCCAGTTGCGCCAACGGGGCATCCACGTCCGGTGTTCCCGTCAGACGCTGCCGGGCTCTTTCGATCACCTCGCGGCCGCCGAACAGGTCCAGCAGGGCCAGCAGCCCCTCCCGTGCCGGCTGCGGCAGCGACTGGGTGGCCAGCTTCAGCGACGCGGCATCCTTGCGTGAGAGCGCCTGTACGATGTCTTGCAGATCCGTAGGCTCAACCTTCGCGCCCGCCAGCACGCTGCTCAGGAGCCGCGCGTCGGCCAGGTCGATCGTGCACCGCTCGACCCCAGCCTCCGACAGCACTTCCAGGGCCAGCTCCTGGACTTCCAGATCGGCCTCCGGGCCGGCATGGCCGAACACTTCAGCACCGAATTGAAGGATCTCCCGAGAACCCGAAGAGCGTGCCGGTTGCGCATGCAGTACCGGCCCGCAGTAGCACAGGCGTGTGACACCCTGACGGTTCAGCAGATGGGCATCGATGCGGGCGGCCTGCGGCGTGGTGTCGGCCCGAAGGCCCAGCGTCCGTCCGCTGAGCTGGTCCACCAGCTTGAAGGTTTGAAGATCCAGTTCGCGGCCAGTTCCCGACAGCAAGGACTCCAGGTGCTCCAGCATTGGCGGGATGACCAGCTCGAAACCGCGGCGGGAGGCCTGGTCGATCAGGCGCCTGCGCAAGGACTCGATCTTCAGCGCCTGAGCTGGCAGAACGTCTGCGATGTGTTCAGGCAACAGCCAGGCTCGGGACATGAAACCGCTCAGAGGCAAAGCCCTTGATTGTAGGTGGTCATCAACCAACGCGAAGCCACTGCGCCGCGCTGCATGGACCACGTGACCGGCCCCTTGCCTGCCCTGCCAAGCCAACCCGGAGGGTTGGACAAGCTGCGCTGGCCCTCCAGCCAGAGGGTGATCACTTGCGCGGGGGCGCCGGCGCGGCAGGGCCACCCTGACCCCGCATGGCTTTGAAGAAGTCGCTTCCCGGCTCCAGCACCATCACATCCGACTTGCTACGGAAGGTGGCGCGGTAGGCCTCCAGGCTGCGGTAGAACTGAGCAAACTGAGGGTCGCGGCCGAAGGACTCCGCGTACAGCGCCGATGCCTTGGCATCACCCTCGCCCTTGATCTTCTGGGCGTCCCGGTAGGCCTCGGCGATGATGACTTCGCGTTGCCGGTCGGCATCGGCACGAATCTTCTCGGCCTCCGCCGCACCTTGCGACCTCAGCTCATTGGCCACCTGCTTGCGCTCTGATTCCATGCGGCGGTACACCGAGTCGGTGATGTCCGCCACGAAGTCCACCCGCTTGATACGGACGTCCACGATCTCGATGCCGAAAGACTTGGCTTCGTCGGCCAGACGCGCGCGGACATCGTTCATGACCTTCTCCCGCTCGCGGGACAAGACACTGCGCACGTCGCGCCGGGTCACCTCCTCGTTGAAGGCGGCTTGAACGACGGGGCTCAGGCGGCTTTCAAGGTTGCGCAGGTCTACGCCGTTGTTGCGGATGAACTGCCGCGGTTCGCTGATGCGCCACTTGACCAGCCAGTCGATCACCAGGCTCTTCTTCTCTGCCGTGAAGATGGGACGCGTTTCGGGGCTGTCCAGCGTCTGAACACGCTTGTCCAGGAACACAACGTTCTGGAAGGGTGGCGGCAACTTCCACTTCAGCCCAGGCTCGGTGATGACCTCCTTGATCTCGCCCAACGCGTATATCACGCCCACCTGGCGCTGATCCACCACGAAGAGCGTGGAGGAGGCCAGCACGATCAAGGCCAGCAGGCCAGAGACGACAAATCCGATACGGTTCATGATGCTGCGCCTCTCTTCAACGGCCTTCACGGTCACGCGTGCGCGTGCCGTCGCGGGACCTGACGTCCGCAGGGGCTGCCGCGCCAGATGGCGCCGGGGCATCAGGAGCGGGGCTTGCGCCCGCAGCTGCCGCCGGTCCGGTCGCACTGGCCTGTTGAAGCACCTTGTCCAGCGGCAAGTACAAGAGGTTGGAGCCGCTGCGCGTGTCCACCATCACCTTGGTGACGTTGGAATAGACCTGCTGCATCGTCTCCAGGTACAGCCGATCCCGGGTGACACCGGGCGCCTTCTGGTACTCCCCGAGCACCGACTTGAAGCGCTGCGCATCGCCCTCAGCCTGCGCCACCACACGTGACCGGTAGCCTTCAGCCTCCTCCTTCAGGCGGGCTGCCGTGCCCCGCGCCTTGGGGATCACATCGCTCGCGTAGGCCTGCCCTTCGTTCTTAAAGCGGTCGCGGTCGGCACCTGCCTTGAAGGCGTCGTTGAAGGCCGCCTGCACTTGCTCAGGCACCTGCACGTTTTGAACGTTGACATTGGCCACCACGATGCCCGCATTCAGGCGGTCGAGCTGGGCTTGCAGAGACTTCATCAAGTCGGTGGCGATGGCGTCGCGCTGCTCGTAGAGCACTTGGTCGACCTTGCTGCGGCCCACAATCTCGCGCACCGCCGATTCAGAAGCCTGCACCACCGCCTCATCGGGCCGGAAGTTCTCAAACAGGTAGGCGCGGGCGTCCTTCAAGCGGTACTGCACCGTGAACCGGATGTCGACGATGTTCTCGTCCTCGGTCAGCATGGAAGAGTCACGCAGACCCGTGGCTTGGACGACGGTGTTGCGCCCCACGTCCACCGAGCGCAGCTGGGTCACGCTGACGGTCTCGTGAGCCTGGAAAGGATACGGAAAGCGCCACTGGAAGCCTGCGTCCGCGGTGTAGCTGTATTTCCCGAAGGAGGTCACCACGGCCTGCTGCCCTTCCTGAACGATGAAGAAGCCACTACCGAGCCACACCAGCGCCACTACGCCTGCAATGAGGCCGCCGCCCACGCCAGCATGACGCATGTTGCGTGGCAGCTTGGGGCCATCGCCCGAGGGCTCTCGTTGCGGGCTGGGGCCGGAGGACTTCCCGCCAAACAGACCGTTGAGCTTGCGGTTGAAATCGCGCCACAACTCATCCAGATCAGGCGGTCCGTCGTTGCGGCCGTTGGCCATGATTAGCCAGCGCTTGCCGTACGCGCTGAGAGACCTGCGCGACACAAGCCACTGGCGCAATCGCCGCCAGGCTGAAGACGGGCCCCGGGGCAAGGGGGCATGCGGTTCTGAAGGAGTGGAGTTCATGAGTCGTACAGGGAATACAGGGAAGTCTGAACGTTGGTCTGCGTCACGCGGTCGTGATCCGGCATCGGGGCTTCCATGGCGGCAGCCGCCGCAATCGCGTCACGCAGGGGGTCCAGGCCGATGCCCTCGAGCGCACTGACAAACACACGGGTGACGGTGCGGCCGCCCGGGAGCTCGAGCTCGTCGACCAGGCCTCGGGGTCGCGCGGACATCTCCAGACGGTCGAGCTTGTTGCACACCAGGATCTGGGGCACTTGCGAAGCACCGATCTCGGCCAGCACCCGGTCAACCTCGTCCTTCTGTTCCTGAAGAACCGGGCTGGAGGCGTCGATGACGTGCAGCAGAAGGTCTGCGTCCACCGCCTCCGACAAGGTGGCTTGAAAGGCCTCGACCAGCTTGTGAGGAAGATCCCGAATGAAGCCGACCGTGTCCGACAGCGAAACCGACACTCGCGCCTGCTCGAGCCACATGGCGCGAGTGGTCGTGTCCAGCGTGGCAAACAACTGGTCGGCCGCATAGGTGCGTGCCTTGACCAGCGCATTGAACAAGGTCGACTTACCGGCGTTGGTGTACCCCACCAGCGACACCTTGAAAGTGCCTCGCCGCAACCGGGCCCGCCGCTGGGTGACCCGCTGCTTCTTGACCTTCTCCAGGCGCGCCTTCACGCTCTTGATCCTCTCGGAGATCATCCGCCGATCCAACTCGATCTGGGTCTCGCCCGGACCACCGCGCGTACCAATGCCACCGCGCTGCCGCTCCAGGTGGGACCACCGCCGCACCAATCGCGTCGACAGGTATTGCAATCGGGCCAATTCCACCTGCAACTTGCCCTCGTGGCTTTGGGCCCGGTCACCAAAGATGTCCAGGATCAATGCAGTACGGTCTGACACGGGCACGCCCAGGAACTGCTCAAGATTGCGCTGCTGTACGGGGTTGAGGGTCTGATCAAAGATCACTCCCTGAGCGGAGGTCCCGGTGACCAACGCCTTGATCTCCTCGGCCTTGCCTGACCCGACGAACAGCGCCGCATCGGGCGCCTTTCGCCTGGCCGTGATGCGAGCCACCGGTTCGTCACCGGCCGACTGGGCCAGCAACGCGAGTTCTTCCAGCTCGGGGTCGAACCAGCCGCCCTGCCCGAAGTCAACCCCTACGAGCACGGCACGAGGCTCAGAGCCCCTGGCGGGTGCTCCCGGTTCAAGCGCTGGCTTCAAAGCGTGTGCAGATGACGCGGCAAGGGCAGCTTGACGCCGACGGACGTCAAGCGGGTTCCGACTCGTTGGCGTGGAAGTTCACGGCCCGCCCGGGAACGACCGTGGAGATCGCATGCTTGTAGACCATCTGCGTCACCGTGTTGCGCAGCAGCACAACGTACTGGTCGAAGGATTCGATCTGCCCCTGTAGCTTGATGCCGTTGACCAAGTAGATGGAGACCGGGATGTGTTCCTTGCGCAAAAGATTGAGGAACGGGTCTTGAAGAAGTTGGCCTTTATTGCTCACGATATGCTCCGTGATGAAAGATCACGCACCTTATCACATGGGGTTGTCCCTCATGATTGCAAGGGACAGCCACGCCAGCGAGGGACCTTGCCCGGCCTCAGTTCGACTTATCGAAGGGGTTGTCGGAGGACCGCATCTCGATGCGCATCGGTGTACCCACCAGCTTGAAGTGTTCGCGAAAGCGGCCTTCAAGGTAGCGCTTGTAGGCATCAGGAACGTGGTCCAGGGAATTGCCATGTACCACCACCACCGGAGGGTTCATGCCGCCCTGGTGCGCATACCTCAGCTTGGGGCGGAAGCGACCAGCGCGGGGCGGTTGCTGGTGCGCCACCGCTTCCTGCAGCACGCGGTTCAGTGCGGGGGTGGACATCTTGCAAGTGGCCGACGCATGGGCTTGCGAGATGGACTTCCACACTGGGCCCAGACCTTGGCGCTTCAAAGCCGAGATATGCAGCACGGGGGCAAACTTCAGAAAGGCCAGCCGTTGCTCGATCGACCTCAGCAGCATCTCGCGCTGGTAGCTGTCGATGGCATCCCACTTGTTGACCGCGATCACCACGGCCCGACCTGACTCCAGGATGTAGCCGGCGATGTGCGAGTCCTGCTCAGAAACGCCCTGGGTGGCATCCAGCAGGAGCAACACCACATTCGCGTCAGCGATGGCCTGCAAGGTCTTGACCACGGAGAATTTCTCCACGGCTTCGAAGACCTTGCCCTTGCGGCGAAGGCCAGCGGTGTCGATCAACTCGAATTGCTGCCCATCTCGTTCGAATGGCACCGAGATCGCATCCCGGGTGGTGCCCGGCAGGTCAAAGGCGACCAGCCGCTCCTCACCCAGCCAGGTGTTGATCAATGTGGATTTGCCCACGTTCGGCCGGCCCGCCACGGCCAGCCGGATGGGGCGGTCAGGATCTTCGCCCTGCTGCTCGCCGTCGGACTCTTCGTCTTCAAAGCTGAAGTCCTCCAGCGCCGCCTCGACCAGGCTGCGAATGCCTTGGCCGTGGGCTGAGGAGACGGGCAAGGGCTCGCCAATGCCCAGTTCGAAGAACTCCGCCAGCAACGCAGAGTCCCGCATGCCTTCGGCTTTGTTCGCCGCCAGCAACACCTTCTTGCGCTCGCTGCGCAGGTAGTTGGCGATGTCGTGGTCTTGCGCCGACAGGCCGGCGCGCAAGTCCACCACAAAGATCACCACGTCGGCCTCGGCCACGGCCTGGCGGGTCTGGCGGGCCATCTCGCGCACGATGCCCGTTGACGAGTCAGGCTCGAAGCCACCGGTGTCGATGACGATGAACTCGCGGGGGCCCAGCCGGGCGTCGCCGTAGTGGCGGTCGCGGGTCAGGCCGGCAAAGTCCGCCACGATGGCGTCCCGGCTCTTGGTCAACCGGTTGAACAGCGTGCTCTTGCCCACATTGGGCCGGCCGACGATGGCGATGACCGGTTTCAAGTGTTCACCCGTGAGGCTTGCATGAAGAGCAACGCATTGCCAGCGAGGCAGCGCGAGGGGCCGAGAGGTCGCGCTGCAGCGATCCGGTCACTCGGGGCGAAAGGCGAACAGGCCGCCCGAGCGCGTGACCACGAGCATGGTCGTGCCGCTGAGAACAGGTGCGCCCACCACCGCACTGCCATCGGTGGGCAAGCGCAGCAGCGGCTGCCCATCTTCACGGTCCAAGAAGTGGACAAAGCCCTGGTAGTCGCCAAACACGGCCGTGCGGCCGGCCACCAGGATGCCGCTCAATGCCCTGAACTGGAACTTTTCGCTGGACCAGAGCAACTCGCCCGTGCCTTGCCGCCAGGCGGAAAGGCGGTCTGCGGCATCGCCTGCCACCACCACCGTGTTGTCGGCACCTATGGACTGGCTGCCGGAGGCGTTGCGCGACCACAAGAGCGTGCCACGTGCGCCGTCCACGCAGCCCACGGTCGCCTGGAATGCGCGTGCACACAGGCTGTTGCCTACCCGCGCCGGCGGGCCCACCAGATCGGCCAGGCGCTCCACTTCATTGGTCCCCCGGGGCGTGGCCACGGCGGCTTCCCAGCGCACCGTGCCTCGGTTGGGGTCCACACCGGTCATCCGTGGCCCCTGCCCCACGACCAGGGTGTCGCGAAAGGCCGCGACGACGCCCGCCTGACCCAAGGTCAAGGCATCTCCTGGGCGCTGCAGGACCCACAGTTTCTTGCCGTCCGCCGCATCAAAGGCGTGAACGACCCGGTCCACGCCCATCACGAACACCCGCTCTCCTGCCACCAGAGGCGCGGTCAAGACCCGGCCCGGCAGCCTGGATCGCCACAGCACCCGGCCCTGCTCCAGGGTCACGAGTTCATTTGAGCGTGTCACGACGGCCGCAAACCGCCCATCAGACCCCACCCCCGCCGACAACGGGGCCCCGATCTGGGCGCGCCATAGTTCGCGACCGGAAGCCGCCTCCAGGGCCAGCACGGTGCCGTCATCACCCGCGGCCATGAAGGTGCCATCGCGCGCAGCCACCGCCAAGGGAAACTGAACCCCGTTCAGCTTGGCCTGCCAGACCTGACGGCCGGCAATCTTGGGCGTGAGTGGGTCCAGGGTGGCGGGCTTGGGTTTGTTGCTGCTGCAGGCACCCAGCAGCAACGCCGCAGCCAACCAGCCAGCCCACAGCCCTGCCTTGCGAAACGCAACTTGGGCGCTCACTTGGACGCCCCTGACGGCGCTGAAGCCGCCGTGGCCACGCCCAATGCATTGAGTTTGGCCTCTACCACGCGCCGGTACTCAACCGACTCCGGCAACCCCTTCCAGGCCACCTGGAAAGACTCGGCGGCCTGCTGGGTCTTGCCCTGAGCCAGGAGCACATCGCCCTTGCGGTCAGCTGCCAGCGGCTCGAAACCCTTGACATTGGCGGCTTCCACGGCCTTGAGGGCTTCGTCCCATCGCTTGGCGTCCAACTCGATACCCGCCAGGCGCAAGGCCGCGATGGCCCGAAGACCTTCATCCTTGGACTTCTCGCCCAGCCAGCGCAGCACGCCCTGTGCGGCCTCTGCCCGGCCCTTGTCAATCTGCAGCTTGGCCAGCATCAAGCCACCCTGCGCTGTCCATTGGGTGGCGGGGTAGCGCGCCTGCAGATCCGCAAAGATCTTTTCCGATCGCTCGACATCACCGGATTGGAGCGACCGGTCCAACTCATCAAACATGGCGCCCGCCTTGACCCCTTGGTCACGCTGGTACCAGTTCCAACCGTTCCAGGCCGCAAATCCTCCCAACGCCAACACCAAGGTCCAGGTGATGAGGTTGCCGTACTGCTTCCAGAAGGACTTGAGCGCGTCGACTTGTTCCTGCTCTTGCAGGTCTAAAGGTGTGGCCATGAAGCGGATTCGAAAATGAGTCAGGATTATGCGGTGCGCAGTTCGCCAGCCCAGAGGGCGACGTCATCGAGCGGCCTGGTGTACTGGTGCACCTGACTGGAGCGCAGCGGCTTGATCGCCACCTGCCCGCTGGCCAACTCCTCCTGCCCAAACACAAGGGCGTAGCGGGCTCCGCTGGCATCGGCCTTCTTGAACTGTGCCTTCAGGCTGCCGCCACCCGCATGCATCTGCACACTCACCCCTTGGCGTCGCAGGGCATCCAGCACCACCAGAGCCCGCGGCAGCGCGGCGGGGTCGGGAAGCACAGCGTACGCGTCTGGCGCCGTGTCGGGCACGTCCACGGCGATCTCCTGCAGCAGCAACAGCAGGCGCTCCACACCCAAGCCAAAGCCAATGGCAGGGGTGGGCTTGCCCCCCAACTGCTCGAACAAGCCATCGTAGCGACCGCCGCCGCACACGGTTCCTTGTGAGCCGAGGTGATCGGTGACCCACTCGAACACCGTCAGGTTGTAGTAGTCCAGGCCCCGGACCAGACGCGGGTTGAGTCGATAGGGCAAACCCGCGGCGTCCAGCACCGCACACACTGCCGCCAAGTGTTCGCGTGAGGCCTCACCCAGGTGGCTGGCCAGTTTCGGCGCAGCCTCCACCAGCGCCTGCATCTGCGGGTTTTTCGAGTCGAGGATCCGCAACGGGTTGGTGTGCAGGCGGCGCCGGCTGTCCTCATCCAGCTGGTCGGCGTGTTGGGTGAAAAAGGCCACGAGAGCTGCGCGGTGCTCGGCGCGCTCATGGGGCTGGCCCAGGCTGTTGAGTTCGAGCCGGACGTGCTGCCCGATGCGCAGCCCCAGCGTCTCCCACAGACTGCGCACCATCAAGATCAGCTCGGCATCGACATCGGGCCCGGGAAAACCCAGCGCTTCCACGTCCAGTTGATAGAACTGCCGATAACGCCCCTTCTGGGGCCGCTCATGGCGGAACACCGGGCCGATGGACCACACGCGCAAGGGCCCGTTGTACAGGGCGTTGTGCTCCACCATCGCCCGTACGATGCCGGCGGTGATTTCAGGCCGAAGTGTCAGCGCATCACCATTCATGGCGTCCAGCCAGGAGTACATCTCCTTCTCGACGATGTCCGTGGCTTCACCAATGCCGCGCACGAACAGCGGTGTGGGCTCCACGATGGGGGTGAGCAGATGCTGGTAGCCGTGGCGTGACATGACCAGTTCCACGCTGCGCTCGAACCAGCGCCAGATGGCGGAGTCTGGCAGCTTTTCCTTGCGCGGTACGCCCGCGGGCAGGATGTCGTTCATGCCTTTGACGGCAGCAAGCTTGTCGGCCATGGGTTCAAAGGACGCCTGCGGCGCCGTGCAAGGTCTGGAGATACAGCGCGTGCGGGCGTGACCGCCCCACTGGCGCCCGAGTCAAGGTTCGGCGGTCACCGCCCCGAATCGCCGCTCGATGTAGGACTCGACGATCTGGTGGAATTCCTGGGCGATACCCTCGCCTCTCAGGGTCATGGCCTTCTCGCCGTCGATGAAGACGGGAGCAGCCGGCGCCTCTCCAGTACCGGGCAGGCTGATGCCGATGTCTGCATGCTTGCTCTCACCCGGGCCGTTGACGATGCACCCCATCACAGCCACCCGCAGTGATTCAACGCCCGGATAGCGCGACTTCCACACCGGCATCATCCTTCGCAGGTGATCGTCGATCTGCTTGGCCAGTTCCTGGAAGGTGGTGCTGGTCGTGCGTCCGCACCCAGGGCAAGCCGTCACGCTGGGATTGAAGGTACGAAGCCCCAGCGACTGCAGGATCTCGCGGGCCACCACCACTTCCTGGGTCCGGGCTTCCCCAGGCTGCGGCGTCAGGCTGACGCGGATGGTGTCGCCGATGCCCTCCTGCAGCAGGATGCCCAGGGCCGTGCTGGACGCCACCGTCCCCTTGGTGGACATGCCGGCTTCCGTCAAGCCCAGGTGCAAGGCGTGGTCGCACCGCACGGCCAGGGCCCGGTACACGGTGATGAGGTCCTGGACGCCACTGACCTTGCAGCTGATGATGATCTGGTTCGGATCCATCCCCAGAGACCGGGCTTCGGCGGCCGATTGCAGCGCGGACTGCACGAGCGCCTGGTACATCACCTGCTGCGCCGTCCAGGGCTGAGCCCGCTGGGCGTTGTCGTCCATCATGGAAGCCAGCAGCTCCTGGTCCAGGCTGCCCCAGTTCACGCCGATGCGCACCACCTTGTCGTGGCGCATGGCGGCCTCGATCATCTGGGCGAACTGCATGTCGCGCTTTCGACCCTTGCCGACATTGCCCGGGTTGATGCGGTACTTGCTGAGCGCGGCGGCGCAGTCAGGGTACTGGGTGAGCAGCATGTGGCCGTTGTAGTGGAAATCACCCACCAGCGGCACATCGATGCCCATGCGGTCGAGCTGCTCACGGATGTGGGGCACCGCCTGCGCCGCTTCAGGTGAGTTGACGGTGATGCGCACCATCTCTGAGCCGGCCTGGGCCAGCTCCTTGACCTGGATGGCGGTCTCGATCACGTCGACGGTGTCCGTGTTGGTCATGGACTGCACGCGTACCGGGGCATCACCGCCCACCGTCACCGTATGACTCCCCCACCGAACGCGAGCCTGCCTTGACCGGCGCGGGGCGGGCTGAGCCGGTTCAATGAAGAGGGGTTCGACAGCCTCGCTCATGCCTTGTCTCCCAGGGCTCACTTCAATTCCACTCGGGCTACATTGTCCCGTGTGCTGGGCGCGAGATCGACGGCCTGACCGCGCCAGCGCAATTGGGTACCCGCGGCGTTTCCGATGGTCATGCGCAGCCCGCCGGAGGCCTCCAATGCCACCACTTCGCCAGGCGTGAGTGTGCGGGACCAGATCGGGCGACCCTGCGCGTCGGACGCCTCAATCCAGGAGGGCTCGGTAACCGACACCGACGAAGCCATGGGCGGGGGCGACCCAGAGGCCGCTTGCGCCGGTGCGCCGTGGACCGTCTGCACCAAGGGCAGCGCGGACGCCGCCGGTGCGGCGGACAGCCCCGCCTTCGCGGAAGCGCCCGCTTCCGGTGCTGCGGCGCTGGCAACGGAGGCCACACTCGTGTGTACGACCGACCCGTGGGTGGACAGCGGTGACCAGTGCGTATCCACAGCCCACCAGACGGTACCCGCTCCCACGGCCGCGAGTGCTACCGCCCCCCACCGCTTGCCCCCTGTCGACCCCTTCAGGCCCGCGGAAGCTCCCGCCCGTTGCGAGAACGGTGCGTTCATGCCGCGGTGGACCTGCTCGAGGGTGGAGACCACCGAGTCCTGCCGTGGAAGCGCTGCCAGCACCGGGCCCGGGTCACATCTCAAGGCCCTGCACACCGACAGGGACAGGGCGCGGACGAACGTGGCGTCGTGCAATTCTTCAAACCGGTCGCTTTCCAGCAACTCCAGCTTGCGAACGGGAACCTTCAAGGTCGTGGCCAGAAGACCGATGTGCATCCCGCTGCGCTCGCGCGCGGCGCGCAGCAGCGCTCCGGCTGTGGCGGGCGGGGCACGATCCTCTGGCGACGCGTCACTCATCGAAACGCCCCTTTTCGTACATCAGGGTCTCGGGCGACTGTGGGAACCGCTCCTGCAGTTGCTGGCCCCAGCTGCGCATCGCCAGTGTGTCACCCAGGCGCCGCTCCAGCCTCACCGCCAGCCACAGCGATTGCGGTGTCGCGAACTCCCGGCGCTGATGCACCCGGCGGATATAGAAGCGGGCTCGTTCAAACTCACCGCGGCGAAACAGCAGGTCGCTCAGATGAAAACCGCTGACGGGGTTGCCCGGATCGAGCTCGTAAGCGCGCGTGAGGGTGGTCTCGGCTTCCGACCACCGCTGCGCCCGCGTCAGGCACACACCTTGGGCCAGCAGCGTACGGACCGTGTCCATGTACTGGGGCTGGGCCAGGGCCTGCCTGAACAGCGCATCGCTCTCGGGGAATCGGGACGACTGGCACAGGAACCAGGCGTAGTTGTGCATGGCATCAGCGTCGCGAGGCGCCAGCTGCAGGGCCCTTTTGAAACTGTCTTCGGCCAACCTGGGCTCACCCAGCGCCGCATAGATCAGCCCCCTGAGATTGAACGCCTCGGGCAGGTCGGGGCGGGCTGCCAAGGCCAGCTTGACCTCGTCGAGCGCCGTTGCAGACTGCCCCCGGGCGAAGTACCCCGCTGCCAGTTCCATGCGCACCCGGGCGCGCTTGTCGGCATCGGTCTGGTCAGAGGAGGTCTTCAGATCTTCGTTCGCGCCATCCCGCGGTCCGGATGCACAGGCCGTCAGCAAAGCACATACGAGTCCCGCCACCAGGGTCCCCACCCACCGCCGAATGGCAGCCGGAACGGCACCTGCCGTGTATTCACGGGCCGAGGGCGGTGTCATGAGGGCACCCTGTCTGCCCGGCGCAACTCGATCGTGCGGCCGACTCTTCGCGACTGAACGTCCGTTCGGTCCTGCACCTCTCCCGCAAGCTGCCCGCAAGCGGCGTCGATGTCATCACCTCGGGTACGGCGTACCGTGGTCACAAAGCCCGCGTCCTGCAGTACGGCCGCAAAAGCGGACACCCGGTCGGGCGCAGACCGTCGAAGACCGGAGGCGGGAAACGGGTTGAAGGGAATGAGGTTGAACTTGCAGGACACCTGCACGCCGCCGGAGTCCGGCGACAAGCCCCGGACCAGATCGATGAGCCGACCTGCCTGCGAGTCGGCGTCGTTGACGCCCTCCAGCATGCAGTACTCGAAGGTGATGAAGTCGCGCGGCGCCGCTTCAAGGTAGCGGGCACAGGCCCCCAGCAACTCGGCCAGCGGGTACTTGCGGTTCAATGGGACGAGATCGTCACGCAGGGCGTTGTTGGGCGCGTGCAGCGACACGGCCAGGGCCACAGGGCAATCTTCACGCAACCGGTCCATCATGGGGACCACGCCCGAAGTTGACACCGTCACCCTGCGGCGTGACAAGCCGTAGGCGTGGTCATCCAGCATCACGCGCAGCGCCGGCACCAGAGCAGCGTAGTTTTGCAGCGGCTCCCCCATGCCCATCATCACCACGTTGTCGATGACGCGGTCGTTTTCCCCCAGTCCACCCCGGCGCCGCAACTGATGCTCTGCAAACCAGAGTTGCGCCAGGATCTCCCCTGTGCGCAGGTTGCGGCTGAAACCCTGGTGGCCTGTGGAGCAGAACCGACATCCCACGGCGCACCCCGCCTGGGACGACACGCAAAGCGTGCCGCGGTCAGACTCGGGGATGTACACGGTTTCGACCGCGTTGCCATCGCCGACATCGAAGAGCCACTTGATCGTGCCATCGGCCGACCGGTGTTCGGCCAGCACTTGTGGTGGCACAACCTCATGCCCGCCGGCGAGCTTGTCCCGAAGACTCCTGGCCAGATCGGTCATCTGGCCGAAGTCGCCTTGACCACGCCGGTGAACCCAGCGAAACAACTGCGTCGCGCGAAACCGCTTCTCGCCCATGCCTTCAACGTGGGCCATCAGCGATTCGTGATCAAGATCGAGAAGGTTCACCACGCTGTGGATGTGGGTTCGCCGCGCGGCTTTCATGCGCCGGCTGCAGGCCGGCCTGAACCGCTCAGCGGCTGTACACGTTCATGCCGGGGAAGAAGAAGGCCACCTCCGCGGCCGCGGTCTCAGGGGCATCTGAGCCGTGCACCGCGTTGGCATCGATGCTGTCTGCGAAGTCCGCTCTGATGGTGCCCTTGTCGGCCTTCTTCGGATCCGTGGCGCCCATCAACTCCCGGTTACGGGCAATGGCGCCCTCACCTTCCAGCACCTGGATCATCACCGGCCCAGAAATCATGAAGGCGACCAGGTCATTGAAGAAGGGCCGCGCCTTGTGAACGGCATAGAAAGCCTCGGCTTCACCACGCGAGAGATGCGCCATCTTGGCCGCGACGATCTTCAAGCCTGCGCCCTCGAACCGGGCGTAGATCTGCCCGATCACGTTTTTCGCCACTGCATCGGGCTTGATGATCGACAGGGTACGTTCGATAGCCATTCCAAAAACTCCTGAAACCAAAAAATCGGAAAACCGCTCAGTGTAGCCCGCGGTAGGTGACTATCCGGCCAGCGAGGGCTCTGTCGGCCTGACGGCGCCCGGGCTCAACGCCGCCTGCCGCCCTTGCCCGACCGACCGGCCTTCCCCTTCTGGTGGAAGGCGTCGGCACCGATGTAGCCCACGGAAGTGCGCATGGGGTCCGGCTGGGCTCCAGAGCCCGCCTGGCCCTTGGCGGCGGCCGGCTTCTTTCGCGGCCGCCCGGCGCCACCACCACCCCCACCCCCGCCGCCAGCCCTGGCGGGCTTCACGAATCGCTTGTCATACGTCTGCTGCAAAGGGTTGGGAATGGGGCCGTCCTCGTCCAACTCGCGCCTTGGCCGCGCGTCGGCCTGTACGGCGCGGCGGTCGTAGGTCTGCTGCAAGGGGTTGGGGATCGGGCCGTCCTCGTCAATGTCCCTCACACGCCGGGCTTGCTGGATGGCGCGCTTGTCGTAGGTCTGTTGCAAGGGGTTGGGAATGGGACCGAAGTTCTCCGGCTCCCCTTGATCGGTGTCTGGGGCGCCCTCGAAAACCCGAGGGACATCACCCGGGCCCCTGGAGCCCGTGCGGCCGCGCCGGTTGTTCTTGCGCCCGCGAGGCCCTACACCTGGCGCCGCTTCGCCAGCGCCGGGCGCTCGGCCGGAAGAGCCCGCCGGCGCGGGAGCCGAGGTCATGAAGCGCAAGGCCTTCACATCCTCACCAGGAAGGTCCACCCAAACCCCGCGGCGCAAGCCCTTGGGCAACACGACCGACCCATAGCGGATGCGGATCAGGCGGCTGACAGCATGGCCGACGGCGTCGAAGAGCTTGCGCACTTCGCGGTTGCGCCCTTCGGTGATGACCACCCGCACCCAGCGGTTGGCACCGTCGCCGCCGCCGTCCTCGATGCTCTTAAAGGCCGCGGCCTGCCCGTCGATCTCCACACCCTCCAGCAGCTTGGCACGGCTTTCCTCCGACAACTGCCCCAGGATGCGAACCGCATACTCGCGCTCCACGCCAAACCGGGGGTGCATCAAGCGGTTGGCCAAGTCACCGGAGTTGGTGAACAGCAACAAGCCTTCGGTATTGATGTCCAGACGGCCCACCGACTGCCATTTGCCCTGAGGCAAACGAGGCAGGCGCCTGAAGACGGTGGGTCTCTGCTGCGGGTCGTCGTGGGTGACCACCTCACCGGCCGGCTTGTGGTACGCAATCACCCGCGGCGGCGGCGGGGCGATACGCACCTTCACCGGTTTGCCATCCACCGCAATCCTGTCGCCATGGGAGATGCGTTGCCCGGTGTGGGCCGGCTGCCCGTTCACCGTGACCCGGCCCTCCACGATCATCTGCTCCAGGTCACGGCGCGAACCCACCCCGGACTGCGCCAGCACCTTGTGGAGCTTGGGGGCATCTATCTCAGGCGGCAGCACCCGCCGCCCCAAAATGGGGCGAGCGGTCTCGGGAGCCTCCTCGGCGGGCATCGCATCGTCAAACGCACCGGACACCACGGCCCCAAAGAGTTCGTTCGGGTCGGATTTCTCCAGCAGCAGGGTCGGCTCGGCGGGTTCCGCTTGAGAAGACTCGGCCTCCGGCGCCGATCCGTCACCCTCCACGCCAGCCTCGGCGTCCTGCCCGGCGCCACCCGCGCGGTCGGCCCGTTCACCGCGCTCGCCTCGCCGGCCACGTCGACGGTTGCGCTTGCGACGCCGCGGCTCCTTGGAGCCCGCTTCTTCTCCACTGCCCTCCTGGGCAGCGGACTCGGTAGCACCCGCTGGCGAGGAAGCTACCGCGGAGGCCGCGCCCTCGCCATGCTCGCTGGGCAGGCTCTCAGGCCTACGCTGTGGCGGACCGACGGGGTCGCTGGCCGCGGGGCGTTGGGGTTCCGTCTGATCAGGGTCGGTCGGATTCATTCGACATGGCCTCGTGTGGCTCAGCTGTGGGGATAAGGGAACTTTCGACAGGCTCGACAGGACTCATGCCCTGCCCGCCCACATCAGGGGCAGCCGCTTCCTGCTGCGCCGCGGCCTGAAAGATCGGCAGGTCTTCGTAAGACGCCTTCAGGGGTGCGATCGTGTTGCTGACCGCCTCGGCCAGGGCGTCTCCGGCACCACTGGCATCGCCCACGCCGCTAACCTCGGGCAACTGGTCCAGGCTTGCCAGCCCCAGGTCGTCCAGGAACTGGCGGGTGGTGGCGTACAAGGCGGGACGGCCTGGAGATTCCCGGTAGCCGATGGTCTCGATCCAACCCCGGTCCTCGAGCTGCTTGACGATCTGCGTGGCCACGGTCACCCCGCGGATGTCCTCGATGTCACCGCGCGTCACGGGTTGACGGTAGGCGATGATGGCCAGCGTCTCCATCACCGCCCGTGAGTACCGGGGAGGCTTTTCGGGGTGCAACCGGTCCAGGAACACCCGCATCTCCGGGCGGCTCTGAAACCGCCAACCCGACGAGACCGACACCAGTTCCACGCCCCGGTCCGCCCAGTCGGTTTCGATCTCCGACAGCAGTGACAACACCGCCTCGGCGCCAAGCTGACCATCAAACAGCAGCTGGAGGTCGCGCAGGGGCACCGGCGCCTGCGCGCAGATCAAGGCAGTTTCGAGGACCCTCTTGGCGTCCGGTGTGTTCATCGATGAATGACCTGAAGCAGCGAAACAAGCGCTGATGAAACGACCGCTGAAAGGTGGCGGCTGCAAACTTGGCAGCCCAATCCTGCGAGCCTGGAGCCCGCCTCAAACAATGGCCCAACGCCTGGGAAGAGCCCGGGCGCAAGTGCCGACCTTGGCACTCCAACGCCCCATGGCAGGCACGTGTGGTGATGAGGGCCAAACCTGGCCACCAATCACAAGCCGAATAGTTTACGCCCTGACGGTGGTCACACCAGCACCTCCCGCAACGGACCCACGAAGCACGGCGTTCAAGCTCCCGAGTCACCTGCGCCTTGGAGCACCGCCTCCCAAGCACGAGCCAAGTCGGCCGGTGGGGGGCGTACGAACTCCATCGGCACCGCATGGGTTGGGTGTACGAATGCAAGGCTCCACGCGTGCAAGGCTTGCCGCTCCAGGCCCAGCAGCGGAACCCCACCATAAAGACGATCGGCCACCAGCGCGTGGCCGATGTGGGCCAGATGAACGCGGATCTGGTGGGTACGACCCGTGTGCAAGCGGCATTTCACGGCTGTCAGGCCGTGAGCGCTCGACACGGTTTCGACATCGGTTCGGGCCAGTCGACCCGCAGGATGCACCGCCATCCGGACGCGCGACGCCGGGTCACGCCCCACGGGGGCTTCCACGGCTCTGACCCCTGGCGCCAGCACGCCATGCGCGATCGCCATGTACAGACGCTGGACCTCTCGGGCAGCAATCGCCCGGCTCAGCGCCGTGACCGCCTGAAGGGTCTTGCCCACCACCATGAGGCCCGAGGTGTCCTTGTCGAGCCGGTGCACGATGCCGGCGCGCGGCAGGTGCGCGGAAGCCGGATAACGGAAAAGTAGCCCGTTGAGCAAGGTTCCCGACCAGTTGCCGGCGGCGGGGTGCACCACCATGCCCGCAAGCTTGTCTACCACCAACAAGTGTTCGTCCTCGTAGACGACCTCCAGGTCCAGGGCCTGTGGTCGAAACGCGAGACTTTCGGCCGTGGGTCGCAACTCCACCTGCAAAAGCTGCCCCACCTTCACCCTGCGAGAGGCCAGACGGGCCACGTTGCCGTCAAGTTGCACCAAGCCCTGATCGATCAGGCTCTGGTGATGACTGCGCGAGAACTCCGGCGCCAGGGTCACCAGCACCTTATCCAGGCGCAACCCATGCCAGTCGGCAGACACGGGCGAGCACCGGACTTCGTGGTCGACCGCTGACGATGCGTCTGCACTGTCATCCTCTTCAAGGTCGGTCAGGGGCGACAAGAGGGCAGTCTCTATAATTTGAGTGTTGAATCACTGGAGACGGCGCCCGCAGCCGGCACCCGAGGCATGAAGTTCTCTAGAGCCCTGCGCCATGGCGCGCTGACCCTCGCCACCGTGATCTGGTTGACGGGTTGCAGCTTGTTCTCGGGCAAGGATGAAACCCGCGCCGAAAATCTCGACAAATTGTATGCAGAGGCCCGTGATGACCTGGCCAGCGGCAGTTTCGACAGGGCCATCAAGAGCTTGGAGCGATTGGAAGCGCGTGCCTCAGGCACGCTGCTGGGTCAACAGGCCTTGCTGGATCTGGCCTACGCTCAGTGGAAGGCCGGCGAGCGGGCGTCGGCGCTTTCCACGCTAGAGCGCTTCATCAAGCTGCACCCTTCCAGCCCCGCCTTCGACTACGCGCTGTACCTGCGGGGCCTGGTGAACTTCAATGACAGCCTCGGGCTGTTTGGGATGCTCGCGCAGCAACAAATCTCGGAGAGGGATCAGAAAGCCTCCCGCGAGGCGTTTCAGTCTTTCTCGCAACTTGTTCAACAGTTCCCCGAATCCAAGTACGCACCCGACGCCCGCGTGCGGATGGACTTCATCGTCAATTCGCTGGCCGCCTACGAAGTGCATGTGGCGCGCTACTACCTGCGGCGGGGGGCCTACCTGGCGGCCGTCAATCGCGCGAAACAAGCCGTCACCGATTTCGATCGTGCGCCAGCAGCCGAAGAAGCACTGGCCATCATGGTCATGGGTTATGAGCGCTTGGGGATGAAGGAACTGAGCCAGGATGCGCAGCGGGTGCTGAAGAAGAATTTCCCCAGCTCCAGGTTCCTGACCGCCGATGGCATGAACGTGTCGTCCAAGCCCTGGTGGCGCTTCTGGTGAAGCGCGGCGAGATGCCCCACCGATCTTGAGCTCCAGCGGCGGGAGCGCCAGCCTCAGCCGCCCAGACGACGAGCGCTGATCTCTTCAAGCCAGGCCAGCGCCGCGTCCAGGCTGTCCACGGGCGTCATGGGCGGAATGGCAGCGGCCAGCGTGCGGCCATACGGCATATTGGCCATCCTCGGATCACACACCACGAGCAGGCCCAGGTCATGCTCGGTGCGGATCAGACGGCCGGCACCCTGCTTCAAGGACACCGCCGCCTCGGCCAGGAAGTAGGCATCGAACGGGCTGCCGCCCTCGCTCTGGATGGCGCGCGTGCGAGCCTTGACCAGCGGGTCGTTGGGTGGCGGGAAGGGCAGCTTGTCGATCAGGACACACTGCAGCGCATCGCCAGGCACGTCGATGCCCTCCCAGAAGCTCTGCGAGCCCACCAGCACCTTGCCCACGCCGTCACCAAAGCGTTGCAGCAGGGCCCGACGGGGCTCCTCACCTTGGACCAGCACCTCCAGCGAAGCGTGCAGCTCCGAAGTCGCCAGCCGGATCGCCTGCGCCACCAACGGCAGTGCCTTCAGCGTGGTGGTCAGGACAAAGGTCCGGCCTGACAACACGGCGGCGCACCGCGCTGCCAGACGCCCGACGGCCTGGGAATGGCCGGCGTCCTGCGGCAGGGGCATCTCTCGCGGCACCCACAGCCGGGCCTGCCGGGGGTAGTCAAAGGGGCTGCCCGCCTGGAGGATGCGCGCGTCCTCCAGGCCCGTGCCGGCCGTGAACCAGCTCAGGCGTTCGTCACTGCCCAGGGTGGCGGAGGTGAAGATCCACGCGCGGCGTGCGCTCTGACGCTGCGCCGTCAAGGCCTGACGGATGTCCAGGGGAGACTCCACCAGCCTGAGCCCATGTATCGAGAGATCCGCCCACCGGACCCGGTGCGGGTCGTGCGGCTCGCTGAACTGCCGGGCACGCTGCGCCAGATCGGCGCAGCGCTCAGCCAGGCGCTTCCAATCGGGGGCCGAGCCTTCCACGGCGAGTGCCGCCTCACGGCCCGCCATCAATCCATCCACCACGGCCCCCAGCGCCTTTGACCAGCGGGGGTCTTGCGCCACCTGAGACCACTCCAGTTTCACGGAGGCCCGGTTCTGGGCATGAGGGCCGGCCGCCACCAGGCGCAACTCACGCGCTGAATGCTCCAGA
The DNA here is from genome assembly GCA_964432385.1 of uncultured Rubrivivax sp. Classification (GTDB taxonomy): domain Bacteria; phylum Pseudomonadota; class Gammaproteobacteria; order Burkholderiales; family Burkholderiaceae_C; genus Rubrivivax. The sequence continues at coordinate 4,138 of CAYSOD010000006.1, read as the reverse complement.
CCCGCCGCCAGCTCCTGCCAGGGGCGCAGACCGCGGGCATGCTGCAAACCCGTCGCCAGGAGATCACGAGACAGGTCCAGCAGTTGTCCACTGGCCAAGGTGGTGCCCAGGAACTGCAAGCCCACCTCCAGAAGCTGGTGGGCTTCGTCGAACACCGCAACGTCCACCGTGGGCAGCAGCTCGGCCACTGCAGACTCGCGCAGGGCGATGTCGGCGAAGAACAGGTGATGGTTGACCACCACGACGTCCGCCGCCATGGCCTCACGGCGTGCCTTCACCACGTGGCAATCGGCATGGCGCGGGCACTCGGTCCCCAGACAGTTTTCCCGGGTGGACGTCACCAAAGGCACGACCGGCGAACGCTCATCGAGACCCTCCACTTCCGAAAGATCACCCGAGCGGGTCTGCTGCGCCCAGCTTTCGATACGCGACAAGGCACGCACGGCCCAACGATCAGGAAGCTGCGCCGAGTGCCGGGCCTGCTCAAGGCGCCAGAGGCAAAGATAGCTGCCACGACCTTTGAGCATGGCCATGTGAATCGGCAACTGGAAGGTGGCGCGCAGGCGCGGCAGGTCTCGAAAGTAGAGCTGGTCCTGCAGGCCCTTGGTTGCGGTGCTGATCATTACCCGGCGGCCCGACAGCAGGGCGGGGACCAGGTAGGCAAAGGTCTTACCAACGCCCGTGCCGGCCTCCACCACCAGATCGTCCAGATCCTCGATCGCTTGCGCCACCGCGCGGGCCATCATCAGTTGAGTAGGCCGAACCCGGAAACCGGCGTCCGCCTCGGACAATGCACCGCCGGGCGAAAACGCCCAGTCGACTGCAGCCACCAGGGATCCAGTTTCAGTCACGCAACCCCCGGATCGCGTTCAGACCTGCCACCCGGTCACGGTAGCAGCCGCGTTCTGCAAGGCTCAGGCCGGCTCCTTGGGCTGGAGCTCGGCTTCCAGCCGGGCGATCTGGTCTCGAAGGTTCAGCCGACGCTTCTTCAACCGGCGCAACGAGAGCTCATCCAACGGCCGATCCAATGCCACTTTGTCGATGAGACTGTCCAGGTCGGCATGCTCGATCCGCAGTTCGATCAGGCGCCGGGCGGGAAAATGAAGGTTGTCGTCCATGCGAGATAGTGAGCTGATGCAGTTTATAGTGGCAAGGAATGTCGATCCCTGCAAATGCGTTCAGACTGAGTGCGGCCACGGCCATCCACCGGGGTGACCGCGCCTACCAGCAGGACCAGGTGGCGCTGATGCCGCACCCCAGGGTGGCCGGCTGTGCACTGGCCCTGGTGGCAGATGGCATGGGGGGCAAAAGCGGGGGTCGCAAGGCCTCCGATCAAGTGATGCTCACGGGCAAGCAGTTGTTCGACCGCTTTGTCCCGGGGCAGGACGATGCCAGCGAGCTCTTGCGTCAGATTGCGCTGGAAGCGCACCTGATGATCAAGCTCACCGCGATTGCCGCCGAGGAGGAGCCGCACAGCACCATCGCAGGCTTTGTGCTGTTGCCCGGCTTGAAGTCCTGCATCGTCCATTCAGGCGACTCCCGGGTCTACCACTTCAGGGGGCCCGACATGGTGTCTCGCACCAAGGACCATTCCTACGTGCAACGGCTGGTGGATGAAGGCAGGATCACGGAAGAAGAGGCCTTGAACCACCCGAAGTCCAACCTGCTGACGGGCTGCCTGGGCTCGCAGAAGGAGCCGCCCGTGGCCACCCAACCGGTGGAGAAACTGCAGATTGGCGATGCGCTGATGGCCTGCAGCGACGGCGTCTGGCACTACTTCACGCCAGAAGAGATGGCGCAGGCCATCCAGTCCATGACACCGCGGGAGGCCACTGCGGCACTCATCGAGCGGGCGCGGCAGCGCGCCAATGGGGGCGGTGACAACCTGTCCATCGCCCTGATCCGCATCGACGCCAGCGCTTGACCTGAGGGCGGTCGTTCGGAACAGGACCTGCGGGCCTTTCCAACAGCGGGTCAGGTCAGACCCGTGTCGACGTCGCGCCGGGCCAGGGCCAGAAACTCCGCTGTCTGCATCTCTCGCAATCGCGAGGCTGTGCGTGGAAACTCATGGGACAGCGGGCCCTCGAGGTACAGGTTCTCAGGCTCGTCAGCAGCCGACATCACCAGCTTGACCCGGCGGTCATACAGCACGTCCACCA